>CAYSSK010000012.1:0-56393 GCA_964433645.1 uncultured Desulfofustis sp. | reverse complement strand
CGAGATGAACGGCCGTGATCTGGCCAAAAACCTGCTGTCCATCTACCCGGACATCTGGCGGCTGTTCATGACTGGCTATACCGCCGACGTCATTGCCCATCACGGCATGTTGGACGAGGGCGTGAGCTTCATCCAGAAACCATTCTCAATGAAATATCTGGCTGAAAAGGTGCGGGAAGCACTGGATCATAAAGAGGACAGATATAAATGATTTTTTCAGCTTTCCGGCCTAAAGGATTAGGATTGCGCCTTCCTTTTCATCAGGCGATCACACTACTGCTTGCCGTTTCGAGCATCCTGATCTTTACAGGGGGGATAACGACGGCCCTGGCCCAAGAACAAAAACGTCAGACCGATGTCATTCTGCGCATTACCGGATCAACCACGATACAACCGATTATCGAGGACGTGGCCGAAGCCTACGTTAAGGCCTACGGTGAAACCCTGGAAATTCAAGGAGGAGGCAGCAGCACTGGAATCAGGGCGGTCCTGACCGGTGAAGCCGAGGTGGGCATGGTCAGCCGCTCCCTGTCAGCAGAAGAACAAAAGCTCCTGGCAAGCACTATCATCGGCTACGATGCACTGGCAATCATCGTTAACAAACGTAATCCCCGGACCGAAATAAACAGCCGGGAGTTACAGGATATCTATACCGGGCGGGTCCGCAACTGGGATGCCGGGCCGGACTGGGCCAGAGAGATTGTGCTGATTTCCAAGAAGCCTGGTCGCGGAACTCTGGTGGCCTTCGAGGAGTTCACCGGGCTGTCCAGTCCGGCCCATTCACCACAAAGGGAAAACGTTAAGTTGATTGCTGCCCATGCTTGGGAAGCCGGGGCAAATTTAGAGGCAACGTTGTGGGTCGGCGGTATCCCCGGGGCGATCGGCTATGTTTCTTTTGGTGATGCGGATCGATTTATATCCCTTGGCCAGCCGATCCGCAAACTTGCTCTTGATGGGGTTATGCCCGATCAGATAACTGTGGCCAAGGGCCGCTATCCCATGCGCCGGGAACTTAATCTGGTCTATCGCCAGGATGACTCCAGAGCAAAGGCTTTCGCAGGTTTTCTCACCTCGGCAACAGCCCAGCGGGTGCTCCGCCAAAAAGGCTTTGTGCCGGTATCTTCTCAAGAGAGGCGCGGAGAAAAACGATGAGCAGCAACAATTCCTATCGCGCTCTGTGGATACCGTTTCTGGTAATCTCCCTGATCACCATAGGTGCCTTGGGTTTTCTCTCCCGTTACCAGAGCAAGCACTTTCAGGCACTTTTTCAGTTCCACTCGGCAGCAGAGCATGTGCTCACCGGAGTGGAACGTACAATTGCCCAGATGATGCAGGGGATGGTGACCGGAGAAGAAACAGATCTGGTCAATGCCAGCCGCATCTCCAGCGATTTGTTTGAGAGCATAACTACTATCGAAGCGTGGATCTGTGCCGAAGAGGGAGGATGCAGTGATGGCAGCCCATTACGCAACGTTTATCTGCACCTGTATCGGTACCTGGTGGCCGCCGTGGCCTATGCCGGCGAAAATCGGCAGGCAGAACTGATCGAGACCATGGTCCGGGTCCGCCAGGAGCAGATTACCATGGAGGAAGAATTCGACCGGATGCAGGAGAAGATTCTCGCTCTTCATGAGGCGGCAACAAACCGGGTGCATCTTTCCTTCATCCTGGCAGGTATCTTCCTGGTGGGAATCTCCCTGATCAATGTCTGGTGGATCATCCCAGAAATGGTGGTCAAACCGATGTACCGGATCGCTAAAGAAGCCCAGGAGGCCAGTGAGGCGCTGGCCCATCAGGCCAGCCGAGATCCGCTGACGGGCATGTTAAATCGCCGCGCCATTCTTAACCATCTTGATAAAGAACTTTCCCACGCCGGCCGGCACGGAGAAATGCTGGCTGTGGGGATGTGCGATATAGACCATTTCAAAAAGGTCAACGACACCTACGGCCATCAGACCGGGGATGAGGTCCTCTGCGGGCTGACAACAATCTTCAGGGAAAACCTCAGGCAACACGATACCGTGGGCCGCATGGGCGGTGAAGAATTCCTGGTTGTTTCGACCATGTCGGCAGGAGCGGATTGCCAGCTTGTTTTTGACAGAGTGTGTCGCCTGGTCGCCGACAACAGGATATCAACCCGGTCTGGCGATCTGGCCATCACCCTGAGCATCGGGGTCGCCACTGCGGGGATCAACGCCACGGTGGACAACCTGCTGGAGGCATGCGATCTGGCCCTATACCAGGCCAAAGTTGAGGGCCGCAACCGCGTCGTTCTCGCCCCGGCAAAGGATGATACAGCAAACCATCATAACGAGGGTACCAAGCATGAAAATCAACCACATTGTTGAAGACGATGGCATCCACGAAAGATTGGAAGGCCGGGTGACGGTGTGGTATAGCAGCCTGGAGATCTACCAATCTTTCGCATAGCTCAGCATAGGCGCCCCTAACTGCTTAATCTCCGGCTATTGATTTCAAAAGGTCGGCACTACACGGCCAGTGACTCGGTTGCGTTACTGGAGGCGACTCGCGGAGGTGGATACTGGAGCAATGTCAGTTTCAGCCGAGCCAGCGGCAACCTGAAGCTAGGATTCGGCAGTTGCAACCCGAAAATCAAATCTTACAAAAAAGTAACTATTCAGCGCACTAACCGGGTGAGCCCGGCCTCTATTTTAAAAGTAACATGTATCACGGCCAATGAAATAGTAGTATACAGGGACAAAGATGATGCGAAGTAGGCCGGCAAAGCACTGGTGTATGCTCTTTATTTATGGGCAGCCCGTTATTCAGCGTGATTCCGAGTCTTGTGCCCTTATTATTGGTGAAGATCATCAGCAATAATTGTAATTGATGCTCTATCCCGTTTAGAAGAATACTTTTTTCGCACTCTCGGCCATCACCTATTTCATGGGAGAGGAATAAACATGGCCAAGAAGTTAAAGAAAAAAACCAAAAAGTCAAAATCTTGGTCTTGTAGATCAGATTGATACTGCCTAGGCCACCTATTCCATGTTCTAATTTTGTCAATAAAACCTATCGGATGGTTGTCACTAACACGGCAGAAGTATTTATCTTTGCCAAAACACCCAAGGGGTTAACGGGATAATGGAATGATCACCCTGTTTAATCGGTGTGCTGTTCACAAAGAAAACTCTAGACAGACCACGACCTCCGTATTACAATCAGTAATACGGAGGTGAATTATGATCACATTAAGACTTGATCCCAAATTGGAACAACTAGTATCTCATGCGGCAAAAAATCTCGGTCTTTCGAAGTCAGAGTTGATTCGTAAAAGTCTCGTTAGTTACATTGAAAAGATAGAAAAACAAAGCTCTTGGGAAACCGGTCAGGACTTGTTCGGCAAATATGCCAGTGGCCGCGATGATTTGTCTTCGAATAGAAAAAAAATTCTAAAAGACAAAATTAAGGCCAAAAGGACATGAGTAAAATCTTAATCGACAGTGGTCCTTTAATCGCACTCTTCGACTCATCCGATAAATACCATCAAAAGACGGTCTTGTTCATCAAAGACAACAATTCCTCGCTCATTACTACCATCGCATCTATTACAGAAGTTCTTCATTTATTAGATTTCAATCGAAATGCACAACTTGATTTTATTGAATGGATAAAGAGGGGTGGAGTTGAAGTAGAAAATATCTCCAATTTCGATTTTCTTAGAATTAAAGAACTCACAGAAAAATATCGCGATCTGCCAATGGACTTTGCTGATTCGTGCCTTGTATTACTCGCAGAAAAATTGAACATTAATACAATTGCTACAATTGATCGCGACTTTTCCGTTTATCGCATCAAATGCCAAAAAACATTCAAAACTGTTTTGTTGTAAGATCTCAACAAAATCAGGAAAAATCTCAACGTTAAGGTTTTTTCACACGTCAAGCCAGGGCAAATTGGTATATCAGAATCTGCTGCAATGTGGTCTGCCAGCACATCTAGAGAATTGTTCGGAACTAGCGGTTGTACTTTTCGACGATGGCTGGCCAGAATATGAGGAGACTCACATCGATGTGCAGGCATTATAATCGCCTGCGGTGGGATACTGTTGGCAAATTTCGGAGAATAGTACCTCGCTTTTGCTGAAAAGTGTTTCGAGATCTTGGCTCCATGTCATCATACTGGTATCAGCGTAAAAATAATAGCCCAAGTTACCCTGAAAAGGATGTTTTGACGCATTGGCTCGAACGGCTCATCATTGGAAGTTCTTTTTTTAGGAAACCATAATAAATCGAATACTTATTACCAACCAACAACGATATGGCCCCGGAAATGATCGATATCTGTAATAGTACATTCGGCTTAACTTTTCTGGGACGTTTGATTCACCGGTCAGTTTTCGGTCTACTTGTAGCCCTTCTTGTCTTTTCAGGGACCGAAGACTCCCTTGGAGAAGGAGCGCCGAGTGATGCCCCGCTTGAATCGATTCAAGCGACGGCAAACTTACTGGCCCCAGCCCTACTGCCCGTCTATCGCATAAAACTGCGGGTCCATCTGGCCAACAGCAGCAGAAAGCCACAGGAATTCGAACCGATTTTTGCCGAAATAAATAGAATATGGTTGACCCAGGCCGGAATCTGTTTTGAAATTCACACAGTTGATGATGATATCACCCTCGTTGATGGGCTCGACATGTGGTTTTCCCCTGATATCGGCGGGTACAATGGCTACTACGATGGTGAACACATCCAAATGAGCGATTTTCCTGTTCTGGCGCACGCCGCAAATCCGGCCAGATCAGCGGCAGCTCGCACTGCCGCCCACGAGCTTGGTCATGCCCTGGACCTTCGCCATCAACAGGATTCAGATGAAAACCTTATGCGGTCGCGAACCTATGGCTGGCACCTGAGCATACAGGAAATAATACACGCCCGGGAGACGGCAGCAGACATAGCCATTCAAGATACTTCTCCGTTAGATTGTGAGCCACCGAAAATCAAACCGTAGGATGTGTCGTCTGCCAGACTTCATCAGCTGCATCGGCGACGCGTGCTCATGTTTGACAGTGCAAATTACAGCAACTTAAGTTTTCACTCATTTTGACGTGCCTACTGTTATGATCAGGAATAGTCTCAATTTGCGTGTATGCATAAGAGGCTAATCTTGCCTGGATTAAGGTTGATTATGGCAGTTTCAATCTGTTAGAGGCCGTCAATGCTTTAGATTTTTTTCTGTTCAGGTAGACCTTTCCAGTCGCTAGGAATTGTTGTCAGAAATGGAGAACGGTAGGGTAGAGATAACCAAAGGTAAGGTGATTCCTGAAACTTATCATTGAAGTTAACATTGCCGGATCTGGAAGCATATGTTGCTGCATGCCGCCGGAGATCATGTGGACGCAGCTCGATATTGACGATCCTGCCAACCTTTTTAACCAAAAACCTCGTTTGCTCGATTCAGACTTACAGTTCAGATACTGTGATTTTTATCAATACAGCATCACCTTTTTCCAACTAATTGATCACTGAAATTTTCATAGATATCTCGTCTATGGCCTATTGCCCAAACCACAACAATCTTTTTTGCCGGCACCACCTTGTAGACGATTCTGTAGCGCATGAAACGATACGAACGGAACCCAGTCAATTCAGCTTGTAACTCTTTGCCCAGATCGAGGTTTTCTTCAAGTTGTCGAAGCGCCTCCTTTGCTGCTTTCTTTATCTCTGGCGGTAGTTTTTTGGCTACTTCGCTCGCATGAACCGTGAGCTTGACTTGATAGGACATTAAAAGACCTCGTCAAGATCAACCAGTTTTCCTTCCTTGATATCAACTGCCGAACCGTGAATTTGTCTCATCATTTCAAAGTCAGAAAGAATGTCTATAGTCTCAAGAATCCCTTCAAATTTTCTCATAGATAACAATACAGCTTCTGGTACACCGTTTTTTGTGATAGCAATCGTGTCGTTTGTATCGCCTAGCTGCCTCACCATATCAAGCAGTTTTGCTTTGGCCTGAGTTATCGGTACATATGTTTCAATCATTTGCATAACAGCCTCTCTTGATGGTCACTTTTAAGATCATAATAATAACCATTTCTGTTTTTGGCAAGGAAATTAGTGGTCATTAGAGCCCCTTGCAAAACGATCTTGTCGTCCCAACTCTTCGTTAAGCTCAAAAAAAGGTAACGCGGCTGATTGCCGAGCGCCACAACGAAACGGCAGCACCGCTGGACAAGGTGAGCGGAGAGGCACTGGAGCAAAGGGTTAGGTTCTACGAAGGCAAAAAGTGTCAGAGTGACACTATAGCTGAGACACCAAAACGCAAACAAGGCGAGACAATGAGATTACTTTCTAACCTGTCCAACTCTCTTCTTTCCGGGCTTCCTGTGAGGTGGAATAAAAGTATCCTCAGTCTCTATCGCTTCCGGTTCTGAAATTTCGACCTCTCCTTGTGGGAAAACAGCTCGTATCAACAACCTACCCCCCATCGCTCGAACGAACCTATCCAGCGTTTTGATATACATATCAGGCTGCCGCTCCATTTTGGACACTGCTGCCTGAGAAACCTCAAGTTCACTTGCTATTTGCTGTTGGGTTAATTTTAATGCTTTACGTATTCCATAGAGCGGCATTTTTTCTAATGTCTCAAGAGCTTTTGCCCTGTTTTCAGCAATGCGCTCTTCTGACATCGTTTCACGACGCAAATCTTTAAATGGCCTTTTCATGCTTGCCCTTCCTCATCTATTTCTATTAGATGTTCGTCATATAGCCTGTCTGCAACTGGAACAAATCTTGAGTACCACAAGTCGTCACCAGTCTTGTTTCCGCCAATGAGTAAAACAGCAACTCTTCGCGGGTCAAAAGCGTAAAGAACGCGGTAAGGATCTCCTCTATGCTGTATTCTCAGTTCTCTCATACGAGAATGTATCGAGTCGTAAACCTTTGAAGAATAGGGATAATCTAATGAAGGTCCAAGTTCTTCAAGAAGGTTAATTACTTGATCGATAGAGTCCTGCTCATCTTCCTCTAGGCCAAGCCACCATTCTTCAAACTGATTCGTGTATTCGATTTCCCAAGCCATAATAATTATAACCTCAAGGTTATGCTTGGTCAACACCGAGTTGAGATTATTCTGTCATCTAATATTCATCGTGAACAACGTGCCCGCTGATAAGAGATATCAAAATTATTTAAATGAGATAACCGTGCTTTTTTAAGATACCCCACTCTCGACTTTTCCAACGCGATAAAAAGGGGCAACACAACACAACCGAAACAAGTCCCCCGCCTGGACCAAGATACCCCCTATGGCCTACAATTGCCACAAGGCCTATATCCTGCCCTGATAGCCTCTTCCCTGCTGCTGAAAACCTTGGCACAGTCCCAAGATTCACCCAAGGGCAAGATAGCGCCGATGTCACCCTATTGTCACCCCAGCGTCATCGAGGACGCACCAAGGTGGAGTTAAGTATTTGTTTTTATTGGTGCCCCCGGCAAGAATCGAACTTGCGACACCAGGATTAGGAAGATTCAAGGCATTACTTCCGAAAAATCCGCCATTCTTCTGAACTAATCGATATTAATAAATATTAATTGCACGAGGCTCGCTACGAGTAGCTGATATCTTCTGTCGGATTCCCTGTTTTTCGGAGCATGATTACACAGGAATTACACAGAAAATTACACGAAGCAGAGGGGAGGAAGGCCCCGAGAGAGCCAACTCAGACTAGCCATTAACATCTTGATTTTGATCGTTTTCACGAATCCTGCTCAACGAGGATGCCCCAGGCATGGATAATATTCAGCAATTATTTGTTACGAACGGAGACCTACCCGTTGTCTTGGTAATACGAGGGGCTTCCCATCCTGCGATAATGCTTGGGTCATGCCATTACAGGACCGGGACGCAACCAACCTTTCTGCTCCAAGGTGTCCCAGGCAATTCGGATGTGTTTTTCCTGAAACATACGTTTGCGGACGCTCCAAGCGTAAGTTTCTCTCACGGCCTGGTCTGCCGTGTCGGCTTTTTCATGGGTCCCAACCCAGTGAACGGTTGATAGCAACTCCATTCCAAAGGGAGTCTCGAAGCCGGCGATAAGTTCGACAACCTTCTCAAAGTGCTTGCGCGTTTCAGGATGATTGTCGAGAAACGCTTCCGCCTCTGGGAGGACAGCAGGCATCAGGTTGATATGTCGATCAGGGTTATCTTCCGCATCACCGTATCCGCTGATAAAATGGCCTTCCATCAGGTTCAACACATGACGGAGGTTATGCGCATACGGGCCATACGGACCTTTCTGATACTGCAGCTTCAGCCCCTCCCCCGCCTCCTGCATGAGATACATCAGTTTGTGTATCTCCAAGAGCGTGACAAACGGGTCCATGACAGCGGCAAGATAACGGCGCATGAGGACAAGAAGCGCCGCCCGGCCAACGGTCAACCGTGGCGTTTTTTCAGCATGAACCATTTTTTTGGCAGACGGAGCTCCGATGGGCTCATAAAGAAGCACCTGCACTTCAGTCAGATCTTTGAAGGCGGCTTCTACTCTCGATCGCACATCTTCCCAACGCAAACCGCCAAGGCCGCAACCCAGAGGAGGAATAGCAACAGAGTTGATTTGCCTCCTCCGGATTTCTCGAACCAAATCGTCCAGCCCTTCCTCGATATCAACAATCCTGCTCTTTCCTTTCCAATGCCGTTTGGTGGGGAAATCGATCACGTACTTGGGGTTGTGGAGACGCTGAAGGTTGTGCACCAACACCTTGCCGGGCTGCAGATCCTTGCTATCGCAGGCGGCCTTGTAGGCCTTGAAATAGTCATCTGAAAAAGCCTTTTTGAACTGCAGGGCAATACCTCGCCCCATGACGCCGACGCAGTTGACCGTATTGACCAACGCCTCAGCATCCGCTTGCAGTATGTCACCCTTTTTCAGTTCAATCATTGCTCCACCCCTGGAACTCAAAAGTACCATGATCGCTCAACCTGCACGACAGGTTTATGAACCGCTCGCTGAAGTATTTTTTCGGTCTTGCTCAACATATCAGTATCGATTACGCCGATCTTCTCGACCAACTGCCAGGGAAAAGTGTCGTATACGAGAAATTCAGCCTGTTTTCCTTCCTTGACCATGGGATCGCGGAAATCGGTCGCCCTGACAGCACTCCAGTCGACATGATCCAGTTGCTCACGGTTCTTGAAAAAGTCTGTGATACGAGTCCCGGCATTCCGATCAGTGAAAGCCCATCGCACCCTTTGGTGGTCCGCCCAACCAATGGCCGATTCCAGATCCGCCTGCAGGTGAAGTATGGGCTCCTGTCCACCATGATAGATCAAATCGTGATGGTTACCCTTATGAAGAATATAAAGCATGATGGAACGGCAACAAAAATAAAACGGCACGTAATCGCCGACTTTGGTGCCGGAATGACAGGTTACATCAAGCTCGAACAACCGCCGTCGTTTGATCTCCGGCATGCCAATGATGCTGTGATTCAGCCCCGATCGGTATCTCCTGCCGTCTGATTCTATACATCTCGCAGCGACAATCGATGCCAGATTGTCGAGATGGGTGATATGGTAAATCTTCGGCCGTACCGGTGGCGTCGTCATCCCCGCACCCTGTGTGCCAAAGTATTTATCTTCTGGAGTCGGGCCACCTGTACACCTTTGTTTCTTAGGCAATCGTGAAATCTGGTTCTCCAATCACCTTTTTTCACACCGCCCATTTAAGATGATTAATCGCCAGGTCCAGGGTCAAGTCAAACACTTTATCCCGCTTCTCATTGAACACGATGCTGTCATAACTGTCCTGGGGCAAATAATTGTCGAGTACCCGGGTCACCGCATCCTTGACCACCAGACGGGTCTGGCTATCCTTGTACCAATCCTGCACCAGCACCTTGGGATGCTCCTCGGTCAAAGGCTTTAACAGTGCCTTGGCCGCCAACCGCACGCTCTGCTCCTCCTCCTTGGTCATCTTCTCCTTGCAGAGCAGGTCGTAAAGTTCAAGTTCATCCTCGGTCAAGCCCTGGCGGATATGCCGATCCTCTTCTTCTTGCAAGCCGGCCGCGAATTGCATCAGTTCCTCGTAACAGGCATCCGCTGAGGTACTACCGGCATTATACCGGTTGATCACCTCCTGGAGCCGTTCGGCAAAGTCACGGCGGGTGCTGTTTTTGCGGAGCATCTCGGTCATTTTTTTCTCAAGGAAGGCACGCAGGTCGGCTATCTCGATGTTCTTAAAGTGCGTTTGCTTGAACTCTTCACGCAGCTTTTCAAAATCGATACGGCTCAGGTCCCACTGTCGCCCCTTCTGCCGAATGACATAGGTTTCCTGGCCACTGGCGGCCGTGGGCAAACCATCCTCCCCGACCACCAGGCTCTCGTCGAGCAGTTTGCCGATGCGGCGCTGGGCCGACTCGATGTCCCGCTGCTCGATGATACTCTCGATTACCCCGCGCAAATACTGCACTACCGCCACCATCCGTACCACCGGGTTGCCGAGCACTTCAGGCTTGCAGGCCTCGAACAGGCCGGTCACCACGTTCTCATGGACACCGAAGCCCTTGTGTTATTCATCCTTGGCCAGCAGGGTATTCGCCCATGACATGAAGCGGTCGACCGTCCGAAACGCCCCTGAGATTCGAGTACGCTTCTCAGATCAATTCCTTTGTCCTTGCAGAAATCACAGGCCTGATCGACGGCGTCATACAACAGGCGTAACAGATCTTCCTTGTCCCGCAACAGCGACTCCTCACCCTCTCCGCCCTGCCCGTAATCCCTGAGTGCCCTTCTCAGCCGGCCAAACACCCCGAAATAGTCGACGATCTCTCCGTGCCGTTTTTCCACCCCGTTGATCAGATGCGCGCTTACCCGATTGGCGCGGGCAATGGCCTGCATGAGGGAGTGGTCCTTCTGTGGTTTATCGAGATAAAGGGTGGAAAGCGTCGGAGCGTCAAAGCCGGTAAGCCACATAGCGCAGACGAACACCAACTGCAACGGGTGGGCCGGGTCCTTGTAATTGTATTCCAGATCATGGCCGTTGGCATCAAGTGCATCCATCCGCTTACGGTGCGGCCGGATATCGAGTCCCTGCTTGTCGAACTTCTCCTCCTCACCGTTCTCGGCGCTGACCACCACCGCCATTTTCACCTGCCGCATGTAGGAAATCTGACGTTTCCAGCGGGCATTCTGCAGCTCGTCGCCGGACTTCTTGATCTTACCGCGCAGGGTTTTGATTTCCTCATCCCACAACCGACGTACCTTGTTGCACATCTTCACTGCAGTGAACTTGTCCACCGCGATGACCATACCCTTGCCCAGGTAGCCCCGTGTCGGGAAGAGGGTGACGATGTCCTTGGCGATGGTTTCCAACCGATCGTCGCGCTTGATCACCTCCAGTTCGCTGGCAAACTGTTTCTCCAGCTTGATCTGTTGCTTCTCGTCGAGGTTCTCGTCCTCCTGTCAATACCGTCTCGCCGTTCCCATCAACACCGTTCACATCGGCCCCTGCCACCAGGAGCGAAAGTACACTGTCAGTGTCGCCTTTACTTGCAGCCGCGAAGATGTCTGCCTGAGCTCCTACTGAGACAAGGGAAGGTCCTGCCAACTGAAAAACAGGACTACGGCCGGAACATAGGGTCCGTGAAACAATAAGCGTCACAAAAATTCCCGTGGAGATATGGCATAATTCCAATCCCCATGAAAATCGTCTCGTTTCAAATTGATAGTTTTAAATACGTCATCAGGAACTTTGATTCCCTTGGGGTATTCTCTACGGTCAATTTCTGCTTTGACAGAGAGCCCTGCTTTCGTCTTCGTATTGGCAATAAGATTGAGCATGACTTCATGGCTGACCAATGGCTGACCACGCCAGTTCATGGTTATAAAGGAGAATAATCGATGCTCGATTTTATTCCATTTGCTGGTACCGGGTGGGTAGTGACAGACACGAATCGGCATGCCGATTTCATCCGACAGACGCTGCAACTCAAGCTTCCACAACCTGACTCGGCTCCCGTTGCTACCACCGCCGTCGGCGGTGATAAACAATTCCTTGGCGTTCGGGTACGTTTTACTGCCAACAGCCTGCCACCAGCGCCGAATAGTCTGTACCGCAAAGGCTGCGGTATCGTGATCGGTCCCGACACTCACCCACCCCTCATCACTGCCAACATCATAAATGCCATACGGGTTAGCTCGACCGCCTTCTCCGATAAAATCATGAACTTTAACTTCAGTGGGCGCTCCTTCCGGTCGCCATGTTCGACCGTTGTTTTTGTAATGACCAATCAGTTCCTTCTTTTTGGTATCAACCGAAATGACAGGTTCTCCAGAGGCCAGCCGATTCGTGGTTTGCGTGTTGATATATTCAAATTGCGCGTTTCGATCGGGATGGCTTGCCCCTTCAAGCGTTTTTTTGTTCTCCTGCAGGCTATAGCCAAGTTGTACAAGCAATTTGCCAACATGCGTATGGCTGACTTTATGTCCCATGCTGCCCAACTCGTCGGCCAAAGTACGAAGGCTTTTGCAGGTCCAGCGAAGCGGCGATTCAGGATCTCCTCGGGTCACTGGCTCGATCAACAACTGAAGATCGGCCGGCAGCGTCGGGTCGCTATCGATCACGCTCTTTCTGCCGGCTCCGGGCCTGCGGATACGAGATGGCTTCGTCGTATTTTCCTGCCCCTGCATTTCTTCAAGTTCTTTCAACCCGGCATGGATAGCGCGACGAGATACCCCCGTACATTCAGCGACCGCGGTGATCCCTCCATGACCCAAAACTTTGGCCTCGGCTGCGGCGACCAAGCGCCGCAATCGTTCATCAAGGGTCCACTTGATCAAATTGTATCTCTGAGCAATGTGTGATGTATCCATGCTCAGAGTATAGCACATAAATAGATATGTTACATTAAATTATTTACAGATCCATGGCGTTTGAGCATTTCATTCTCCCATGAACATTTTTCTCGGCAAAGAAGCAATTGCCTCACAATAAAGCAGAGTTTTCCTGTACCTGCAAGGCGATAGTATGAGCCGTTTCCAGACGGCTATCCGCCAACCGGCCCGTTACCGATATCCCCCGGCTTCATGCGCTTGATTTTCTATGCCACCCCTTTCAGAGGTGGTCCTGATTTATTGGACAACATTATGGCATGGTTAAGGTGGATCCTGGAACGTCCAAAGAACTGGCGTGAAGCTTTTCAACTGTGCTCTGTTGGCCGGAGATCTCCGTCTTTTTCTCAGCAACAGAGATTCGGACAGCAATATTCCAAACGTAAAACTGGAAATCGGTTCAGAATCCTGCTGGGCACCGGGATATAACCAGATTTACCAGGATTTCCTGGCCTGGATCAGTCTTCTCGATGGAATTGTCGTCAAGGAAATCGTCTCTGAGGTTCATTTAGCTTTAGACGTTATAGGAACGCCAATAGGAAATCTCGGCATCAGTGAGAAAGATTTCTGGATTACAAAAGCCCCTCACTTCACAAGATACGAAAAACACAGACAGTTGACGGGTATATCCATCGGTAAGAATGCCTTGCTGCTGAGAATTTACGACAAGGTAAAGGAGATAGCAAAATCCGGATCTAAGCAAAGCACTTTCTCTGAGTTCTGGGGTGTTGAGAAATACGATGATAAGCCAGTAACAAGAATCGAATTCCAGATTCGGCGCAATATCCTGAAAGATTTCAAAGAATCAGAAGAATTCGAATTCGGAGTTGATACCGTAGAAAATCTCAACTGCTCATTGAATGCAATTTGGCGTTATTGCACCGGCAAATGGGCGCGACACAGCTCAGAAAAGGTAGATTTTGAACTAAACCACCAAGGAAGAGCGCCAAACTCGGAATTCTGGGATCTGGTTTCATCAGTCAAATGGTCGGGTGAGCAAAACAGCTCCAGACAAAGACCCAGACCAAAGAAAGATTATATCGCTCTCAGAAAACAGTACGCAGGCCTTGCTATGTCATTAGCTGCATTTCACAATGCACACCCAACGGATCTCGACCATATAGTTCATATCACAAAGCATATCGTCGAAGAGGATCTCGTAAGCTTCTACCTGGCTAACGAAACTGAATTCATTAGAAGATTTGAAAAAAAGCAGCGGGAAATCTACGAGGGCGTATCAGCATTGCATAAGCTGAAACCTGACCACCCAGAATACGGCATATACCCGGCACCATTCGGAACAATAGGTCCAGCAGAAAAGTTATATGCCTGACCAAAAGCCCCTAAAGCCTGCCGACATTGCCAAGATGTTCAACCAAAGCTTGGCCTGGGTTAGCAAGAATTACTAAAAACTCTATGGCGTGAAAATTGGTGGGAGGGTCTTCCTCCCACCAAAGGAGATTTTATATGACCGTTTATTTTGTGGAGAAGAAGGGGTGGAGATTCGACTTCATGCGGAAGGGCGAGAGGTACACACAAGCGTTCTTCAAGATCAAACGGGAGGCAGAAAAGGCCGCACAGAAGATGAAAGACTATCTGGAAAGGCCAAAATCGACAGGCATGGCCTTTTTGGATCTGGTTGAACTGAGGCTAGATGAAGTCAAGCAGCGTCTCTCACATGATCACTATATGGATACGCTTTATCATGCTCGACGCTGGGTTAAGGATTGGTCAGGATTGACTTGCTCCGAGATCACAATCGAGTTAATTACAAGACTTCGGGATGAGAGAAGCAAAATCTCTAATCAAACTGCGAATAAAGAACTGCGGTATCTTCGTTCTCTCTTCTCTTGGGGACTGAGTAAAGGTTATATCACCGACAACCCTGCTTCCAAAGTCGATATGCTCAGGGTAGCTAAGCGACCAGTATATGTCCCACCAGCTGGGGACATTGACAAGGTATTCAGAGAAGCCACAACTGACCAAAGAGATTATTTGTGGTGCCTTCGTGACACCTTTGCTCGATCGAGGGAAATAAACAACCTGACCTGGGATGATATTGATTTTGATAACAAGACGGTAATTCTATACACAAGAAAGAAGAAACTGCGGCACAAAGACACCCCGAGTCATACCGATGACTGATGATCTCTTCGGAGTTCTCAGGCAGCGGTATGACTCAAGACATACTTTGGTCAAATGGGTTTTCTGGCATCGATTCTATTCAAAAAATCAAGGCAAGGTAATAATTGGCCCATATAGAGACAGGAAGAAGTTTATGAAATCCTTGTGCAAAAAAGCCGGGGTGAGATATTTCCGTTTTCATCCGTTAAGACATGCTGGTGCAAGTTTCATGGAAAGTATAGGAATCCCAGTATCTCACATTCAAGAACTCCTTGGTCACGAAAACCGTAAAACAACTGAGGGATATATTCATTCAATCGGAAGTGCAAAGATGAAAGCAATTGAGAGGTATCAAAGGGCTAGGATCTATGCGAAAGAGTAGGTAGTCAACATTATTAAGGAAGCAAGATGTGCCCAGGCACCATCGGTGAACTTTTCACGTAAAAAGGAAAGAAACCTTGTATTTTTCCAAAATAAGTGCCAGACTGAAGAAGACTAACGTGAAATCTTCACTCAAGAGGGAAAAATCATGCTTGTAAGGTTTGCTGTTAATAATATTCTTTCCTTTGGAGAGTTAAAAGAGTTTACCACCATTGCCAACACACGATTTAAAACTCTAACGCACCACAATTATAACCTAAATGGCCTAAGCATTCTTAAAATGTCATCCATTTACGGAGCGAACGGGGCGGGTAAATCAAATTTGGTAAATTCTCTACACTATCTACAGCAACTTGTCCTGGATGATGAGTTATTATCTATAATCACGAGCAAAAGATTCAAACTCAAACGAGAGAAACAAACAAAAGACCAATTGCTTTTTGTAGAATTTATACAAGAAGATTCTGTTTTTTATTATGGCATAAAAGTTACAGATAACAGAATAGCGATTGAAGAGTTATACTTGTCAGGCAAGGGCAAACAACCTGACAAGCTTGTTTATGAACGTAAAACAGATAAAAAAGGAAAAACAAAAATATCATTTTCAAAGGAATTTGAAAGTATTGAAAAAAATCAAGTTCTTAAATCCGTTCTCCTTGAAGAATTCGTAAAACCCAACAAACTAGTGATAAAGCTTTTATCAAAAAGGGACAATAAATACTTTAAGGATATACAAAAGGCATATAAGTGGTTCGACGACACCTTACGCATAATTACCCCTCATTCCAAATATTCTGCTTTCGCTCATAGAATTGATACTGACGAAAAACTTAAGCATTATGCTGAAGATATCCTTTCTTCATTTGATCTAGGCATTACATCTTTGTCCACCGATAAAAAACCATTCAGAGAATTTTTTGGAGACGATCG
Source organism: uncultured Desulfofustis sp. (assembly GCA_964433645.1). Classification (GTDB taxonomy): domain Bacteria; phylum Desulfobacterota; class Desulfobulbia; order Desulfobulbales; family Desulfocapsaceae; genus Desulfofustis. The sequence continues at coordinate 40,109 of CAYSSK010000012.1, read as the reverse complement.
TTCCGGAGATTATGAGGATATTATTAAGGAAGTTGAAAACTCTCCAAATAAATTGATAGGCTTGCTAGACAATGCTGGTGGCGAGCTGGTAATACTTAAAGATAATGGAGAAATTTGGGTTAAAGAACTTAATATTGGCCATAAGGGAAGCAGAGGCGATTCTGTTAATTTTTTGATGAGAGAAGAATCGGATGGAACCGTTAGGCTAATAGACTTTATTCCAGCATTCCTGCAAGTTATATCTGAGCAAAAAGTATTTGTGATTGATGAAATTGAAAGAAGCTTGCATCCACTTCTAATAAAAGAACTTATCACAAAATTTTCTCTAGACGACAAAACTAAAGGCCAATTAATATTTACGACTCATGAATCTAATCTGCTAGACCAAAATATCTTTAGACAAGATGAAATTTGGTTTACGGAAAAGAATTTAGACGGTGCAACAGACCTCTATTCCCTCATCGATTTTAAGGAACACAAAACTATAGATATCAGAAAAGGCTATTTAAGTGGGAGATATGGCTCGATACCGTTCTTAGGGAACTTAAAAGATCTCAACTGGCACGAGTAAAAATAATGTTATATAGGAATAGGGCTTTTAAAAGAGAAGCTCCCACTAGAGATGCCAAAAAAATATTCATTTTTTGTGAAGGTGTAAAACGAGAATACCAGTATTTCAAGTTTTTTGAAGAACTTGATTCCAGGATTAACATATGCATATATGAACTTAAGCCAACAGAAAACAATTCACCATCAGGATTGTTATCTATTGCCAGAAGCTGTTTACTGAACGATGATTACGAAAAGGATCCATATTTTGAGCTTCGCCAAGAAGACGAGGTATGGATTATTTTTGATTTAGACCCAGACAGTCGAAACTCTCGATTACCTCAAGCTCTAGAAACTATGAAGAAGTGCAAAACAGAGAAAGGCTGGTTTACCGCACTCAGTAATCCATGCTTTGAAGTATGGTTATATTACCACTTCTTTTCAGATGACTTAGTGAAGGATCATATAGAAAAATGTACTACTTGGAAAACCACCTTAAACACATTAATAAGCGGAGGGTTTGACTCACGTAAGCATCCAATATTAATTGAAGCAGCGTATCAAAATGCATCCGATAAATTTACTGACGATAATGGACTGCCGGCAGTGGGAAGTACAGAAGTGTATAATCTAGCTGCAAGCATGCTCCCTCTTATAAAGAAAAAACTTGATAGAGCTCTCGGACTACTTACATAAAAGCGGAAGTTAAGAATGAAAACTGGCTCACACATGATTTACCACACACATAAGGGACTAAAAGAAGTCATTTCATTGGATCGTAGTCTTTTTCGCTTCAAAATCGGAATGTTGCTTGGTGCCCCCGGCAAGAATCGAACTTGCGACACCAGGATTAGGAATCCTGTGCTCTATCCACTGAGCTACGAGGGCTGTAATGATTTCAATGAGTTATAGATACTACATGGAGTGCCACAAACAAACTTGAGACAAAGCCGGGCCAACAGCGTTGTTTCCTCGCCATTCTCAAACTGTTGAATAAAGAGACATTTTCGGCCAACTAACCATTGAATATCAATAGCGAAGCCGGGGTGACTATAATCACCTTCAAGCAAATAATCTACAACTTTTTCTGTTGAAACCCTTTATTCATAAGGGGCTCCGCTCCCATTGGGCACTTGGGGCAAACGGTTCATCCGGCTGAAGAATTCTCTTTTCGACTTCGGCCTCTTTGCTACCAGTACTGCATCGCTCCCCTGAATAATTCCGTCAACTCTTCCGGTCCGACGGGGCGCGGAGAGAGTTTGGTTACACGATGCTGGGGCAGGGTTCCTTCAACGAGTTTGGGAATATCGGCCTCGGTGAAGCCAACATCTTTGAGCCCGTTCGGGACATTGAACCGCTTGAAATAACCGATCATCGTATCGGCCAGCAGTTCGCCCGCTTCTTCTTCCCGGACACCCCGGGTTTCGGCACCCAAGGCAACGGCGGCTGCCATGTGACGTTTCGGGTTTGCAGGCCCGGTGAACCTGATACTCGATGCAGCCATTTCAAAACCAATTTCCTTTTCCATAGAGCCCTCTAAGATGAATAAGTCGCAGTGTATTACCGGGTACTTGAGTCTTGAGCTACAGCCTTGACGCTCCCGCCCCTCGGCCGGGTAACGGGAGCGAAAATAAAAACTGAAATGTCGACAAGCAGCAACTTCTTCTACCATCAAGCGCTGCCCGAGCAACACGTGTACGATTCGGGCAATGGTTCAACGACGGTTTGGCCGCGCCGCGGGGGTGGTGTGGCTGCTTTTCGTCGATGTCGTCTGGATGCTCCCGTTCAGAGCGATTCGCCGTCCTGCAGCATCGGTACGGTAAACATCTTTTTGGTGGCATTACACCTGACGGTGCAATTGCGGCCGATTCGCATGCCTTCGGGGATTCTGGCAAACTCGCCGATCAAGGTGATGCCGGTGTAGAGATGCTTCGGGTTGAGGCGGTTGGGAATGTCGTGATTATCGCCGACACCGACGGCGCATCCGGCGCCGAACCGGGTCAGTTTGTCGGAGATGACCAGGTCGAGTCGGGCGTTCTTTTTCACGACGCAATCCCGGAACAGGATCGAATCGCGCACCACGGCTCCTTCTTCGACAACCACCCCCGGCGACAGTACCGAATTGATGACCGTGCCTTTGATGATGCAGCCGGCGGAAATAAGCGAATTGTGGACATCGGCATGCTCGAGGAAACGGGCGGCCGGCCGGTCGGCACGCCGTCCCTCGGCCTCGACATTGGTGCAGATCTGCCATTTTTCCGGGGAAATGCCGCTCTCCGGCCGGAGCAGGTCCATATTGGCTTGCCAATAGGACTGGATGGTGCCGACATCACGCCAATAGCCATAGAAGGGATAGGCAAAGACATTGTCGTTTTCAATCGCCCAGGGCAGGATGTGCATGCCGAAGTCGATTTCGTTTTTGTCCCGCGCCAGCGTTTTGAGCAGATAGTTCCGGTCGAACACGTAAATGCCCATCGAGGCCAGGTTGGTGCGCGGCACCTGCGGTTTTTCCTCCCAATCGACGACGCGGTTGTCCTCGTTGACGATACCGGCCCCGAACTGGTGGATCTCGCTTTCCGGCACCACCATCATGCCGACGGTGATGTCGGCCTTCTTGAACCGGTGGTACTCGATTATCGCGGCGAAGTCCATGTGATAGATGTGGTCGCCCGACAGCATGAGGATCTCATCGGTCGGATTGGACTCGATGAAGTCGATATTTCTCCGGACCGCGTCGGCGGTACCCTGGTACCAGTCGGAATCCTTCATACCGGTGCGCGGCGGCAGAATCTTGACGCCGCGGCTGCGCCCGGTGAAATCCCACGGTTCGCCGGTGCCGATGTGCCCCATCAGTGACAGCGGCTTGTATTGGGTGAGTACGCCGACCCTCGTCAGTCCTGAGTTCATCACGTTGCTGAGGCTGAAATCGATGATGCGGTAGATACCGCCGAAGGTCACCGCCGGCTTGGCCCTGGTTTCCACCAGCAGGTTGAGCCGGCTGCCGACACCGCCGGCCAGCAACAGAACGAGTGCATCAGCCGCCCGTCTCATGACAGCACCTCCCCCGGCTCGACCACCGCCGGCCACTTGCCCGCGTCCAGATAGGGCGAGATGGTAACGCCGGAGCCGATATTCGTGCCCGCCGGCACCTGGTTGTTCCAACCGACCACGGTCAGGTTTTCGGCGCCGCCATCTGCCTCCGTGCCGATGGTCACCCCGGCGCCGTAGGTCGTGTTGACATCGGCGATGGTCTTGCGCAGGTGGCAGTCGGCGCCGATATGGTTGTCGAAGAAGATAACCGAATCCTCGACGACGGCACCCGGCCCGACCCGGACGCCGGGGAAGAGGATGGAATTTTTGACCGTCCCGGCGACAAAGCAGCCGTTGTAGATCAAGCTGTTGGTCACCTTGGCCGCGCTGCCGAGCAAGGCCGGCTGATGCCCGCGCAGGTTGCGGTGATCGAGGTTGGTACGGATTCCCCAGCGCTCCATATCGATGAGCGGCTCCGAACCGAGCAGATCCATGTTGGCCTGCCAGTACTCGGCGACTGTTCGGGTATACCCCCAATAACCGTGATATTTGTAGCCGTAGACACGCTTTCCCTGACTCATCAGCCGCGGAATGATGTCCCGGCCGAATTCAAAAGAATTGTCCGCCTGGTTCTCCTCCAGGACCCGGTAAAGCGTCTCGGGCCGGAAGCAGAGAACGGTCAGCGACGACCACTCGCCCTCGGGGTTTACCGTCTTTTCCTGGTAATTGACGACCTTGCCGCCGCGCCGGCCGTCTTCATCGTCGATGGCCGCCATGCCGAACCGTGAGGCCCGTTTTTTCGCGACCCGCTTGCAAACCACGGTCAGGTCCGCCTGTTTTTCATGATGGTACTGAATGACTTCCTGGTAATCCATCTGGTAGATATGGTCACCCGACAGGATCAAAATCTCTTCCGGGGCATGATAGCGGACAAAGTCAAGGTTCTTGTAGACCGCATCGGCAGAGCCGCGATACCAGTCGTTCTGCTGGGAGTCGATAAAGGGTGGCAGAATCGAGGCGCCGCGGAACCGGCCGATCATGTCCCAGGCGGCGCCGGTACCGATATGGTTGATCAGGGAGTAGCTCCGATACTGGCTGAGGATGGCGACGTTGTTGATCCCGGAGTTCATCAGGTTGGACAAGGCAAAATCGATGACTCGGGCAAAGCCGCCGAAGGGCACGGCTGCCTTGGGGCGGTAATAGGTAAGTACGTTCAGTTCGTCGGCTCGACCACCGGCCAGAATCATCGCCAAAGTCGTCGGTTTGAGCATCGCACACCTTGTTCTGATCGTGTTCAGACCGGAGACCCGGTCGTTTGCGCTCCGCGAGATCCTGCCCGTCCACCGGCACCCCCGCCCGGCGCCGAACCGTGCGCACCGTTATTGCAAATGGCGCATGGTCAGTCGTTTCAGGGTCTGGGTGTTGATGTCATATTCCGTCATCTCCAACGCCTTGAGCGGTATCTCGGCCCGGGCCGATCCCTTGTGCCCGCCGGCCGAACCGATCTGCCCGAACGCCTGGGCGGCCAGTTTGCCGGCACTCTTCCGATAGCCGTCACACCGGAAGATAACCACCAGCTTGTCGTTGTGGATGCCCGATACCAGAACCCAGTCGATGTCCGACACGTGGTTGAGGAAATCGGCAATGATCACCAGCACGTCGGGACTGCGAACCTTGCCGATATGAGCGTAGAGCTTGCCTTTCGAGTATTGCAGTTCGTTCAGGGCAATACTGAAGTATTTGAGTTCGCTGCGTCGCAAATCGGTCAATTCGAATTTCCTTACCAGGTTGCGGTTTGCCAGATCGAATAAATAGCGAAACGAGATGCCGTCAGCCAACCTCGCCTCCTTCTCGAAATCCTGAGTGTCGACCTTGATGCCGTAAAAAAGGGCAGTGGCCAGCGCCGTCGACGGTTTCATGTTGGCGGCACGCAGATATTCCACCAACATCGACGAGGCGGCGCCATAATCGGGCCTGATATCGACGTACGGGACATCCCAGTCCTTGGTGACGGGATGATGATCGATGATCACGTCGAATTTGATTTTTTCAAATACCGGCAGATGGTTCGGCTGGGAATCGACCAGGACCTTCTTCGAGTAATCGGAGACCTTGACGTTGCCGAGCCGTTCCAGCGGGATCCGCAACCGTTCAACCATCTCGACATTGTTGAGTCGGCTGATCTCGTTTGGATGAGCGACCGTTAAGTTTTTGACGCGGTAACGAAGCAACCGCTTGATCGCCATCGCACAGGCCAGAGCATCGGGATCGGCGTTGATACAGATGAGGACGGAATCGTCCTTGGCAAATACGCTCCAGAATTCTTCGAGCCGGATTTTCGCTGTTTTTTTATAGGACTGCTCACAGACTTGCAGACCATTCGGTTTGCGCTTTTTCGGCATGAATGGTAACTGTTGACCTTACCCTCTCAAGCCGTTGCGGCGTCAGACGCGTGCTTCCCCGCCACCGGCTTTACCTGCAGCAATCGCTCCGGAATGTTTGAGCACATCCGGGTTTCGCTGAAAAGGTATCAGTCAGCCACCTCCTGTTGGTTTTCGCCTCGCCAGATTCCGTGCCGACAACGAGACAGAAAAGCTGCCCAACACATTGGAAAAACAGGAAGTGTCGGACAGCTGCTGCACATCAGAAATAATGATAGTGCAAATACCGGCTCGAATCAAGGGCAAAGCGATTAACCCATTGTTATAATAGATACAATCAGCATTCTTAAATACTCGCCATCAAGCGACTCGCCTCGGCTCGTCCGGTGCGCTCCCCTTCGTGGTGATCGGCCACGCCGGGCAGTGCTTTACCTTGACGGAACCGGCATCGAAATGGTAGGTAATTGAGCTGATTAACGCACGACAAAGCTAACCAACATCCAGCCCACAGCACGAACACTCCGGCAGCTGTCTTACACCATGACAAAACGATCCTCGGCGGCGCCATGCACCTGCTGACCCGCTATCTTCTGGCGCAGTTTACCCGGCACTTCCTGACGCTGACCGTCGGGTTTGCGGCGCTCTACCTGTTGATCGACTTTTTCGAGAAGTTCGATCATTTCGCTGATGCCGGCAAGCCGATGTCGCTGGTCGCCCAGTTTTTTCTGCTCAACATTCCGTACATCGTCGATCAACTCAGCCCGATTCTGATCCTGCTCTCCGGCGTCGTCACCCTCGGCCTGCTCAATCATAACAACGAGTTGCTGGCCCTGAAGGCCACCGGCATCCCGCTGCGCCGGATCATCCGGCCGATCCTGGTCGGCTCGCTGATCCTTACCGGGCTGTTCATCACCACCGCCCAGACTATCCTGCCCAAGACCATCGCCACAACCAACGATATCTGGCACGAGCAGATTCGCGGCAAGGTGCCGCTCGGCATTTTCCGCAACGGTCGTTATTACTACAAAGGCACGGAAGGTTTCTACTCGTTCCAGTGGCCGAACAAGGAAAAACTGGTATTCAAGGATTTCTCCTATTCGACCTGGGACGAGAACTATAACGTCAGAACGATGGTCGTCGCCGCATTTGCCGACTGGGAAGACCCCGAGTGGAAACTGATTCGCGGCCAGATCACCCGCCAGGACCACGGTGATTTCCATGTCGAACAATTCCGCAATTTGATGCAGACCCTGCCGGAATCTCCCGAAGACTTTCTCGTTCCGGAATACGAGTCGGCGGAAATGTCGCTGACCGAGCTGTTTTTTGCAATCGGCAAACAGGAAACACGGACCGAACAACTCAAGGCACGGGTTGAGTTCTACGGCCGCCTCTCTTATCTGCTCCTCGGCCTGCCGCTCTTGCTCCTCGGGTTACCGATTCTTATCTTGTCTTATCAGAGATGGGGAAAAGATCTGTCCATCGCCATTCCCATCAGTTGCTTCATGGCGTTTGCCGCGTGGGGTGCCTGGGGCGCATTGCAGACCTTCGCCAAGGCCGGCTATATGCCGCCACTGCCGGCCGCGGTGATCGTTCATGTCGTTTTTTCCGCGATCGGCATCTATCTTCTCAAAGAACTCGACAGCTGACAGAGACCCGATGAAAAATGGAGCGACCCGGAAAAGGACCGGTATCGTCGGCGTTCCCCCACTTGAAATCATTAAAAAACTCAGGCGGGACAATGCGCTGATCTTCGATTTGGACGAACCGATCGTGCAGAGCAGTATCGAGGCCGCCTCGCCGTTTCTGCCCTCGGTCTATTGCGCCATTCTCCGTACCGTTGTGATTAACGCCGTCTCGCTCGATCTCGACGAGATCTACATCGATATCGGGCCGGGCAAGTGCGACAGCGCCCTGCATACCGCCACCATCCTCGAGGATTCACTGCCGCGGACGACCATTTTCCGGACCAGAAACCGGGACCGACTCGACTTTGGCGCGCCCGTCTGCCGCACTCGCATGGGGCTGCTGGAGAAACTGGCGGCGATCACCGCTTCGGTGACTGCCCCAGAGCCCCTTCAGAAGCTGCCGCCCTGCCCGCCGACCGCCGGCTTCTGGGGTGTGCCGCCGCGCGATTTCTCGCTGCTGTCGCTGTTTCCGGAAACGACCCACGTCTATGGCTGGAGTCGCTGCATGGAAAACAAGACACCAGCCAATATCGAGCTCGAGGAGCATTTCAACCCGGCGATCCCCACCGTCTTCTTCGCCCAGTCGTTCTGCGCCAAGACCGCTCTGGCGCGGCACCTGGCCGGCCGCCACCCCCACGCCCTCTACGTCGACTGCGATGTCAGCGCCGGCAGCAGCGTCAAGGCAAAAATCCAGGCATTTCTCGAATTGTCGGAGGTCTTCGATGTTGCTGGCTGATTTCGGCACCTCCTATTGCAAACTGCTGGATACCGCGGATTCGGTCCCGCGGGTGGTGCCGACCAAAGACATCGATCGCACCCTGCGGGTCGACCTGGCCACCGGCCATAACGGCAAACGATTCGCCGCCCACTACGTCAACGAATTGACAGCGCTGGCCCGGGGCGGCCGGTGCCTGATCGCTGATGACACGTTTACGCTGCTGGACTGCGGCAGCCGGGACATCAAATTCGTCCGTTATGAAAGCGGGGTGGTCAAGGACATGGGCTGGAACGCCGAGTGCGGCGCCTCGATGGGTTTTACCATCGAACTGCTGGAACGCTACTATGATCTCGACTTCACCGCGCTGCGCGTGCCGCCGACCTCCTTTTCGGTGACCTGCGGCGTACTCGGCATGAGCCATATCTTCGATGCGGTGATCGGCGGCATGAGCGAGGCCGAAGCCGTCGCTCGCTTCGTCAAAGGGATTGCGCTGAACGCCTACCTGTTCGCCGGCCGGCCGCGCCACCTCTATCTCTCCGGCGGACTGTGCAACAACCCGTTGTTCACCTCATCGTTTCCCTGCCGCCTGGAGCCGCTCGGACGCTGGGTCCTGCTGGAAGGTCTGAAACAGTCGCTGCCGCCCCCGGTAGACGCTTCGGGTAGCCCGTGATGGACGCCGCTGCAGGTATCGTCTGGACAGAACAGGCCGGTCGGTGGCACGACGTGCTGCCGCCGCTGCTCGATGATGCCCGGCTGATCGACTCTCTGACCGGACACGAACAGGTATTGATCAAGCCGAACCTGGTCGAGGCGCCGGAGCCACCAGGTGCTCGGCACTGCCGAGCACCTGGAGATCCGCGGTTCGTCAGCGCCGGCGTGCGCTGAGCGTGAACCGCATCAGGCTGCCGGTCGGCTACTCCTCGATGATATCGAGCAGTTTGATCTCGAAGACCAGCACCGAATTGGGCTCGATCACCGGTGAGGCGCCCTGCTCGCCGTAGGCAAGTTCGGACGGAATCACCACCCGGTACTCGGAGCCGACGCTCATCAGCTGCAACGCCTCGCTCCAGCCCGGGATCACTTGGTTGACCGTGAACACCGCCGGCTCGCCACGCTTGATGGAACTGTCGAATTCATCGCCGTTGATCAGCGTTCCGACGTAATCGACTTTTACCTTGTCGGTGGCCTCCGGCTTCTTGCCGTCACCTTCTTTCAGCACTTCGTACTGCAAACCGCTCTCGGTGACCGTGACCGTATCTTTTTTCTTGTTCTCTTCAAGAAACACCTGGCCCGCAGCGGCATTTTTCTGCTGCATCTCGGCCAGCATCGCCTGCTGCTCCACCTGCATCTCCGCGGCAAACGCCTGCTGCGCCGCCTCGATCTCTTCGGTGGAGAGTTTCGGTTCGGCCCCGCTGAAGCCGTCGTCGATGCCCTGCTTGAGAATCGCCAGGTCGATTTTGCCGCCCAGCCCGTTGAGATAATTCCCCAGGTCAAGGCCCATGCTGTAGCTGATTTTGTCTTTTTGCGTCTCCAGACTTGCGTCGGCCGCCACGGCGGCACCGGTGAAGCCCGCCGGAACCAGAAAGAGGCCAAGTGCCAGGCCCGCCATAATATTCTTCATGATATCTCCTTGGCTTGGCAATACGATGATTGCCGTTGATTCGATTCCCGCCGGATGCGGGAACCATGAAACTTTCGGTTAAGCCGTCCCCGCGAGCGCGCGGCCAGACACTCAGGCCTCCGCTCCGCTTACAGCACGGCAATAGTTACTCCCGGATTATTGAAAACCGTCGCGCAGTCATTCGCCAGAAGCGGAAAGCGGCGCAACAGCATCTTGCCGGCGCCGGTTCGCCGGTGAAACTCTTCCCCGGCGATAACCGTCCGCAGGCGCCGGTGGTGGACCATCTCTTCGAGAACCTTCCGGCATTCATCACGAATCCGGCCCCCCTTACCGGACGAGCCGTAGCCGTGAATGAAAACGAGGATCTTGATGCCCAGCGCCTCGGCCAGGGCCAGTTCACCGTTCATTCGCTGCAACGCAACCTCGACCACCGGCAGGCCCTGTTTGAGGTTGACGGTGCGGGACAACGGCGCCGACTGCCGGCTGCTGCCGGCACCCCGGTCCATGGTTGCACCGCAGAACGGGCAGGTCGTATCTTCAAGAGCAACCTCATTCCCGCAAACGGGGCACCCCTCCATGTCCTGATCCTCTCTTGCGGCCCTGCCGCCCGGTCACACCCGACGCGCCGAAATCACCGATTCCATCTGGCGAAGATGCTTGAGCAGCACCTGCAGGTGCTCCAGGTCCCTGATTTCCAGCGCGATGGAAAACTCAACGGTATCCGTCGGCGTTTTATGTGCGGAAATCTCGACGATGGTCGCGAGGTCCGCCCCAACGGCCGAACTGATATCGACGAAAATCCCTTTGCTATTGTCCGTGACCACCTGTATTTCGGCCCGATATTGTTGACTCTCGGGATTGTTCCAATACACCTCGATCCAGCGCTGCGGATCGGAACTGAGCAGGTTCGGGCAGTCCGCTTTGTGCACGGAAACACCGCGGCCGGTCGTAATGAATCCAACTATCGGGTCGCCGGGGACCGGATGGCAGCAGAGGCTGACCTTGGCGAGCATGTCGTCGATCCCGTCGATGCTGATCGCCGACCCGCTCCGGCTGCCGGCGCCGCGCTGCTGACTGACCATCGAGGCCGCCAGTTCCTCGGGACTGAGTTGTTCGGCCGCGGCCTCCTTGTCCTGGCGCATCTCCGGCGGATCAAGGGCCTTGAGCAGGTTCTGGATGGTGATCGCGCCGCTGCCGACCTTGATCAGCATGTCATCGAGGCTGTTGCAGCGCAGGGTCTTGAGCAGCAGCTTGATATGGCCGCTCTTGACCATCCGCTTCAAGGTCATGTCGTGCTTTTTCAGCTCCCGCTCGCAGATCTCCCGGCCGAGCAGCAGGGCCTTCTCGTTCTCCTCGCGCCTCAGCCAGGATCTGATCCGGGCCCGGGCCCGGCTGGTCTTGACCATGTCCAGCCACCCCCGTCGGGGTCGCTGGTTCGACGACGTGATAATTTCGACGATGTCGCCGTTTTGCAGTTCATACTTGAGCGGCACGAGGCGGCCGTTCACTTTTGCCCCGGCGCAGTGGTCGCCGACCTCGGTATGGATCGTGTAAGCGAAGTCGATCGGACAACTGCGGGCCGGGAATTCCTTGACCTCGCCGTTGGGGGTCAGCGCGAATACCTCGGGGTCGTGCAGCTCGCCACGCAGACTCTCCAGAAACTCGCGTGAATCCTCGACATCTTGCAGGGAGGTGACAAGTTTTTTCAACTCCCTGAACAGCCGGGCATCACGATCGTCTACCTGCTGCCCTTCTTTATAGGCCCAATGGGCGGCGATTCCCTCCTGGGCGATACGGTCCATCTCTTCGGTGCGAATCTGGATCTCGATGAAGTGCTCGTGCGGCCCGACAACGGTGGTGTGCATCGACTGATAATTGTTGGCCTTGGGTACCGAGATAAAATCCTTGATCCGGCCGGGCACCGGCGCCCAGCTGGCGTGGATGATACCGAGGGCCTCGTAGCACTCCTTGACATTGCCGACGATGATGCGAAAGGCGACCTTGTCGAAGACCCGCTCCAAAGGGATATTCTGGGCGATCAGTTTCTTGTAGATCGAATAGAGATGTTTCGGCCGGCCGAGGATGCGGGTCGGTCTGACATTACCCTCTTGCAGCTTGGCGTAGAGGATGGCGATTGTCTCATCGACGTAGCGCTGCCGCTCTTCCAGCGAGCTTTCCAACCGTTCGTTGAGGTCGTCGTATTCGGCAGGATAGAGGTATTTGAACGAGAAATCCTCGAGCTGCCGCTTCAACCAGTCGATGCCCAACCTGCCGGCCAGGGGGGCGAACAGATCCATAGTCTCCCGCGCCACCTCCAGCTGCCGGGGTCGATCGACCAGATCGAGCAGCAACATATCCTGCAACCGGTCGATCAGGCGGACCAGCAGGACCCTGATATCCTTGGCCATGGCCAGCAGCATGCGACGGACGTTTTCCGCCTGGCTGGTCAGCTTGTTGTTGTACTGGACGCTGGTGATCTTCGTGGTGCCACTGACGATATAGGCGACATCGCTGCCGAACTGTTTCTCCAGATCCTCGAAGCTGACGCCGTTTTTCAACGCACCGTGCAGCAGGCCGGCCAGTATGGTGTCGAGATCGAGATGCATCGAAGCGAGCGTCGAGGCCACCTCCAGAACGTGGATCAGATACGGTTCGCCGGAAAAATGCTTGCCTCCCTGATGGACCTGAACGGCGAGTTCCCACGCCTTATCGATCGGCGACAGGTCGATGTCGTGCAGATAATTGGCGGCCAGCAACTTCAACCCGCCCGGATGGATAACCGAACCGTAGGGCATAATTCAGATCAATCCTTGCTGACTTCCGCTTCAAGACGTGCCCGCAACAGCTCGCCGACCCCCGCCGCTTCAATCTCTTCGGTAAAACCGTCGCGGCGGCGGCGCACTTCGATGAGGCCGCTTTCCGCGAATCGCTTACCGACCGTGATGCGGTACGGGAAACCGAGAAGATCGGCATCCTTGAACTTGCTGCCGGGCCGTTCGTCACGATCATCGAGAAAGACGTCGATACCGGCTGCGCCCAGTTCGGTGTACAACCGCTCCGCCATTGCGGTAATCGCCTCGTCATTGACGCCCAGATTTAAAATAACGACCTGATACGGCGCCAACGGAACCGGGAAAATGATGCCGGCATCGTCATGGTTCTGTTCAATGGCCGCTGCCACCACGCGGCTCACACCGATGCCGTAGCAGCCCATGACCAGAGGCAGATCATTACCCTCCCGGTCCTGGAACCGGGCATTCATTGCCTCCGAATAGGCGGTCCCCAGTTTGAAAATGTGCCCCACTTCAATCCCCTGAACCAGGCGCAAGGTGCCACCGCAAGCGGGGCACGGGTCGGTCTCGCAGATCTGGCGCAGATCGACCACCTCGCCGGCCCGAAAGTCGCGGCCGGGCACGACATTTCGTAAATGGGCGTTCTTTTCGTTGGCCCCGACGATAACCGCGCCCAACCCCATGACTTCCCGGTCGGCCAGCAGCCGGATCGTCAAACCGACCGGCCCGAGATACCCGACCGGCACACCGGTGGCATCGTAGACTTCCTGATCATCGGCCAACCGGAGATCCTTGACGCCGAGGTGATTTTTCAGCTTGACCTCTTCCAGCGTCCGATCGCCCCGGAGCAGGACCGCAACCGGAACCCCATCGGCAAGGTAGACCATGGTCTTGACCAGCTGCTGCGGAGCAATACCGAGAAACTCGCAGACCGTCTCGACCTTACGCTGCCCCGGCGTCTCCACCTGCTCCATGGCCGGAAACTGATCACCAGTGGCCTCGGCCGGCGTCTCGACCGGACGGATCACCGCCTTTTCCAGATTCGCCGCCCAATTGCAGTCGTTGCAGACGGCAATGGTATCTTCTCCGGTCGCAGCCAAGACCATGAACTCGTGGGAGAAACTGCCGCCGATTGCGCCGGAATCGGCTTCAACACAGCGAAAATCAAGGCCGCAGCGGGTAAAAATGCGGTTGTAGGCGTCGTACATCTTGCGGTACGACTCCTCAGCCGCCTGGTCGCTGACGTCGAAGGAATAGGCATCCTTCATGATGAACTCGCGGCCGCGCATCAAGCCGAAACGGGGCCTGATCTCATCGCGGAACTTGGTCTGGATCTGGTAGAGATTGACCGGCAGGTCCCGATAGGAATGGAACTCCCGACGGGCGATATCGGTGATCACCTCTTCGTGGGTCGGCCCGAGACACGACTCTCGATCGTGACGGTCACGAAACCGCAGCAGCTCCGGCCCGTATTTCTCGTGACGCCCCGACTCCTGCCAGAGATCGGCGGGCTGGACCATCGGCATCAGCAGCTCCTGGGCACCGGCCCGGTTCATCTCCTCCCGAACGATGGTCTCGACCCGGCGGATGGCCGACAGGCCGTAAGGCATATAGGTATAGATACCGGCCGTCAGTTTCCGGATACAACCGGCGCGAAGCAACAGCCGGTGACTGATCACCTCCGCTTCGGCGGGCACCTCTTTCACGGTTGGTACGAGCATCTGTGAGTAGCGCATCGTCTCCTCTGTCCCGGTGTTCAGCGCATCATTGCGCCTGTTGCGGCTCACCCCTGAGCCAGCCGTTCCTGTTCCAGCTTCCGCAATTCCTCGAGAAAGACCGCAAGCAGCTCTGCTTCGGGTACTTTCTTATAGATCTCACCTTTCTTGAAAATAATACCGACCCCATTGCCGCCGGCCACGCCGATATCGGCTTCGCGCGCTTCCCCCGGGCCGTTGACGACACAGCCCATCACCGCGATTTTCAACGGCGCCTGCATGGTCCGGACATGTCGTTCCACCGCCTCGGCCAGACCGAACAGGTCAATCCGGGTCCGCCCGCAGGTCGGACAGGAAATCAGTTCCGGTCCGCGCTGCCTGATCTGCAGAGACCGCAGCAATGCATAGCCGACCTGCACCTCCTCGACCGGGTCCCGGGTCAGGGATATCCGGAAGGTATCGCCGATCCCTTCAGCGAGCAGGATGCCGAGCGCAACGCTGGACTTGACCGTACCGGCGATCAAACCGCCCGCTTCGGTAACCCCGAGATGAAGCGGGTAATCGGTCCGCTCGGCGAGCAGGCGATAGGCGCTGATCGTGGTCAACACGTCGGAGGACTTGATCGAGATCTTGATCTCGTTGAATCCCTGCTTCTCGAGCAGTCTGACGTTGCGCATTGCGCTCTCGATCAGCGCGGTCGGCCGGTCGGGAATCGGGTAGCCGTGTTGCCGCAACAAATCCTTTTCGATCGAGCCGCTGTTCACGCCGACCCGAATCGGGACCTGATGGTGCTTCGCCGCATCGACGACGCGGGCCAGCTTCTCCGGTCCGCCAAGATTGCCGGGATTGACCCGGATGGCCTGGGCGCCGTTTTCCATGGCCGCTACCGCGAGCCGCCAATCGAAGTGGATATCGACGATCAGCGGGATGGCGATAGCCTCACGAATGGGGCGCACCGCCCGGGCGGCGTTCATATCCGGCACCGCCACCCGGATGATCTCGCAGCCGACCTGATCGAGCCGCATGATCTGCGCCACCGTTGCGTCAATGTCGGCGGTATCGGTAGTGGTCATCGACTGGACGCTGATCGGGGCGCCGCCGCCGACCGCCACCGAACCGACCATGATTTGTCTGGTCGTTCGCCGTTTGATCATTGTCATTGTGCCGTACCGGCTGTTGTTTCCGCCGCTTGTGCCGCCCCAACCGGCTGGACCAGACTCAGTTCGGCATCGGAGGACCTGACATAGAGCGGCACCGCCAGATCGACATCGATGAAATCGCCGGCGGCCAGCGAAGCTGCGGCCAGCAACCCGATCATTGCCGCACTCGGGTAGTGATAGCGGGCCGTCACCTCGCGCATGCGGCCCCCGAGCAGCTCCCGCCAGACCGGCGCATAAGCGGCGACACCGTCGCCGGCCATGACCACCGGCTCGGTGATAGCCCGGGCCACCGTTTCCGGCCGAGCGACCGAATAGTTGCTGCAGCACGTCACGACGCCGTCCTCGCCGCGCCGGTAAAAACCGCTGTAGACTTCCTGTTTGCGGGCATCGAGTACGACGCAAATCAACTCATTCGACTCGACACTGCAGCCGATCGCATCCAGCGATGGAATACCGATCAGCGGTTTGCCGGCGCCGTGACAAAGACCTTTGGCCGTCGCCATGCCTATCCGCAAACCGGTAAAGCTCCCCGGACCAAGACCGAAAGCAACCGCCGCCACGTCATCGATGGTTACCTCCGCCTCACGCAGCAGCCAATCGATCGAGGCGAGCAACCGCCGGGAATGGGTAATCTCCAAAGCCAGTGTGAGCGAGGCGAGCACCGCTCCGTCGGTGGTCCCTCCCCTGGTCAGCGCAACTGAACACGAGCGGGTTGCCGTATCGAAAGCCAGGATCAGCGGGGCCGTGGGCGCGCTCATCATCTACCAAATAACCTTATGATATCATTATAAAAAACAAAAATCATCAGAGTGCCGAGCAAGGCAATACCCACCTGCTGGGCGACGATCTGCAGCCGCTCGCTCATCGGCTTGCGCCTGATACCCTCAATGGTCAAGAAAACCAGGTGACCGCCGTCCAGCACCGGGATTGGCAACAGATTGAGGATGCCGAGATTGACGCTGAGCAGTCCCATGAAATGGGCCAGATTGAGCAGCCCGGCCCGCGCCTGTTCACCGGCCAGTTGGGCGATCAGGATCGGCCCGCCCAACTCCGAGGCGGGGATCACTTTCTGGATGATCTTGACCACTCCCATGAACGTCAGATAAATAAACATCCAGGTCTGCCAGACGGCTGCCTGCAACGCTTCGAAAAAACCTGCCGAACGATACTCGATCTCGTCGAGCTTGACGATGCCGATCATGTGGCGCTGTTCCTGCTCCTCGCCGAAGATATTCTTGACGCTGTCGAGCTGCGGTACCACCGTCACCGCTACCTCCCGCCCGTCACGTTCGAGCAGAAATTCGAGCGGGCGGCCGCCACTGTCCTTGACACTGTTCAGCACATCGAGCCACACATTCACCTGACGGCCGTCGATGGCCAGAATTCTGTCGCTCACCTTAATTCCCGCCTGTTCAGCCGGAGAGGACTCATTTACTTCACCGATCACGGTGCTTTCCCGGCTCTCGGGCATGCCCATGAACAGGAAGATGGCAAAGAAGAGCACAACGGAGAACAGCAGGTTAAACAGCGGTCCGGCCAGCACGATACAGAAACGCTGCCAGACGGGTTTGCCGGCAAACGACCGGTCTTGGTCGTCGCCCGCCTGGCGGTCATCGGGAGACTCACCGAGCATCTTGACGTAGCCGCCGAGCGGTACCGCCGAAATCAGGTACTCGGTCTCTCCAAGCACCCTGCCGACGAGCTTCGGACCGAAGCCGAGAGAAAAACGCAGTACTTTTACCCGGAATAACTTGGCAAATAAAAAATGTCCCAATTCATGAACAAAAATCAGGATGCCGAGGACAATAACGAAAGAGATGAGTGTATTCATAATCAGACAACATCTTTAGAAATCAGGCCGGACTGCCGGCAATCAGCGCTTCGGCGCATTGCCTGGCCGCCCGGTCGGCGGCCAGCAGATCGACCAGCTCGGTATCGCTGCCGCCCGTCACCTGGTCGAGAGCCTGCTCCACAATAGCAGAAATGCGCAGAAAAGAAATCCTTCGCGCCAGAAAGGCGGCAACCGCCACTTCATTGGCGCCGTTGAGCACAGCGGGGGCGGTGCCACCCCGAGCCAGGGCTTCGAAAGCCAGTCGCAGCGCCGGAAAACGAGAAAAATCCGGCTCGCGAAAGACCAGGTTGTCGCATTGCCAGAGATTGAGCTGTTTGAGCTGCAGGGCCATCCGCTCGGGATATGACAGGGCGTAGGCGATCGGGATCTTCATATCCGGGATGCCGAGTTGCGCCAGCACCGAGCCGTCGCGAAACTCGACAAGGGAATGGACAATCGACTGTGGATGAACGACAACGCTGATGGCCTCCGGGTCCATGTCAAACAGCCAGCGGGCCTCGATCACTTCGAGTCCCTTGTTCATAAGCGTCGCCGAATCGATACTGATCTTTTTCCCCATGCTCCAGTTCGGGTGGTTCAGCGCTTCGTCACAGGAAACGTGGAGCAGCTGCTCCACGCTCTTGTCGAGAAACGGCCCGCCCGATGCGGTCAGGATGATCCTCGCCACATCCTCCCGGCGTCCCGCTTCCAGGGCCTGAAAAATGGCGCTGTGCTCCGAGTCGATCGGCAGCAGCTGCACACTGTTTTGCCGCACCCTGGTCATCACCAGGCGACCGGCCAGGACGAGGGTTTCCTTGTTGGCCAGCCCGATATCCTTGCCCGCATCGATAGCGGCGATGGTCGGCAGCAACCCGGCCGCGCCGACCATCGCGGAAACGGTCATGTCGGCATGCTCGATGGCGGCCACCTGCGTCGCACCTGCCACTCCGTATACTATTCGTCCCCGGTAGTCTTCAGACAAGAGGGCGGCGAGCTTTTCCGCATGATACTCGTCGATAACCGACACCAGTTCGGGCTCGAAGGCGAGGGTCTGCTCGGCCAGCAGCGAGACATTGGTCCCAGCTGCCAGCCCGACGATTCGAAATCGCTCGGGAAACTGACGAACGATGGACAACACGTTCACCCCGATTGACCCGGTAGAGCCGAGCACGGCTAGACGTTTCATCAATATCCTGAGAAAATGAGCAGATAATAGAGCACCGGGGCGGACAGAAACAGCGAATCGATACGATCGAGCACCCCGCCATGACCGGCGAGCAGTCGCCCGGAGTCCTTACTGCCGGTACCCCGCTTGATGGCCGACTCCAGCAGGTCGCCGGCCATCCCGACCAGCGACAGGCCGACGGCCAAGACCAGGATGATCGGCCAGCCCCAGGAAACCGGGAAGAAGAGGGACAGCAACAAGGCCCCGGCCACCGCACCGGCAACTCCGCCCAACGCTCCTTCCACGGTCTTTTTCGGGCTGATCCGCGGACAGAGTTTTTGTTTTCCCCACTTGCTGCCGACCAGATAGGCGGCGGTATCCGAACCGGCGGTAATCGCGGTCAGGATAGCGAGCCAGTGGGCGCCGTCCGGCAGGGCATGGAGCATCACCAGATGAGAAGCGAGAAAGCCGATAAAAACCACACCGAGGACACAACGATAAAGAATCCGCAACGGGTTGGCAAACCTGCCGAAATGATAAAAAACAAAGCCGATCAGACCGCAAAACCCGAGAAACAGACCGAAAGACGGTGCAAAAGTCGGGTGCCCGGCAAAGACGGCCGCCAGGATCGGCAGGCACATCAAAACGATGAGCACGACCCGGTCACTGGCGAAAAGATCGTTCGGCATCGTCATCCGACAATACTCACGGGCCCCGATCACGCCAATCAGCACCACCGCCGCCCAGAACAACAAAAACGAATCGGTCATCAACAGCAGCAGCCAGGCGGCAGCCAACAAGAGTCCGGGAACAATCCGCTTCACGAATTCCGCCCTCCAAGCTGCTCCGTGGTCCGGCCGAACCGTCGCTCCCGCTGCTGATAATTGCGGATCGCCTCGACAAAGTCCGCCCGCCGGAAGTCGGGCCACATGGTTTCAGTGAAATAGATCTCGCTGTAGGACGCCTGCCAGAGCAGAAAATTGGAGAGCCGGCATTCGCCGCCGGTACGAATCAACAGGTCCGGGTCCGGCTGTCCGGCTGTATAGAGATGGTCGGCAATAATGTGATGATCGATCTGATCAGGATCCATTGTGCCGGCCCGGCATTGGGCGGCGATCGACTGCACGGCCCGGCAGATTTCATCGCGCGCGCCATAACTCAGTGCCAGATTAAGGGTGAGTTTGGTGTTATCGGCGGTCCGTTCAATGGAGGTGCGCAATACCTCCCGGACAGAGTCGGGCAGACGGGATATCTCGCCGAAACAACGCAGGCGGATCTGGTTTTTTTCCATCCGGTCCAACTCGGAGACCAGATAAGACTTCAGGATGTTCATCAGTCCGGAGACTTCCTGATCCGGCCGCTTCCAGTTTTCAGCCGAGAAGGCATACAGGGTCAGATAGGAGATGCCGAGCTCGCCACAGGTTTCGACGATATCACGGACCGAATCAGCACCGATTTTATGGCCATAGATACGAGGTTTTTTCCGCTTCCTCGCCCAGCGGCCGTTGCCGTCCATGACGATCGCCACATGTGAGGGCAATCGCTGCGGATCGAGTGCTTCGGGAACAATCATAAGGTGGCCCGTGATTCGGAAACATTTCAGGGAGTGAAGAGGTTGCCTCAGACGTCGAGCATCTCTTTTTCTTTCGCCGCGGTTATCTCGTCGATCTGAGCGATATACGCATCGGTTTCGGTCTGGGCCTCGTCTTGCAGCTTAAAAAGGTCGTCCTCTGAGATATCCTTGTCTTTCTTTTGCTTTTTCAGGGTATCTATCGCTTCCCGGCGTACGTTTCTGATCGCCACCCTAAACTCTTCGGCGATCTTCTTGACGTGCCGAACCAGTTCCTTGCGCCTCTCCTCGGTGAGTTGAGGGATATTGAGCCGGATAATCTTGCCGTCGCTGACCGGAGTCAGACCGATGTCTGATTTCAAAATCGCTTTCTCGATCGCCGGCAGAACCTGCGGGTCCCACGGCTGAATGGCGATCGTCCGGCTTTCCGGAATGGTCAGGGAGCCAACCTGATTGAGCGGCATGATGCTGCCGTAGGCATTGACCTTGATATCATCGACCAGCGCCAGCGAGGCGCGACCGGTACGAACCTTGCCCAACTCGAGTTTGAAGGTCTCGACGCTCTTTTCCATTTTCTCGGCCATTTCAAGTATCACTTCGCTCATGCTTGTCACCTGTTCCTGTGGTTTAGCAACCTGCGGCCGCTCAGCAATGGATCACGGTACCAACCTCTTCGCCGAGCACGGCCTTTTTGATATTGCCGGCAACCGTCATATTCATGACCATGATCGGCTTCTCATCCTCTTTGGCCAAAGCGATACCGGCGGCGTCCATGACTCTGAGCCCCCTGCTCAGCACATCCCCGTACGAAAGCCGTCGATATTTGACCGCGTCGGCGTTGCTGACCGGATCCTTGTCATAAACACCGTCGACCTTGGTGGCTTTGATAATCACATCGGCGTTGATTTCAAGGGCGCGCAGCACACCGGCGGAGTCGGTGGTGAAATAAGGGTTGCCGGTCCCGGCAGCAAAAATGACGGTACGCCCTTTTTCCAGATGCCTGACCGCTCGTCTGCGGATATACGGTTCGCAAATCGATTGCATCGGAATCGCCGACTGCACACGGGTGTCGACCTCGACCCGTTCCAGCGCATCCTGCATGGCCAGGCTGTTCATCACCGTAGCCAGCATTCCCATGTTGTCGGCCGTGGCCCGGTCCATGCCCTTGCTGGCCCCGGCAACTCCCCGGAAAATATTGCCGGCGCCGATCACCAGGCCGACCTGTACCCCGAGACGGACGACCTCTTTGATTTCACCGGCAACGAAATCGAGGACGCCGGTGTTGATTCCGTAGGAGTCGTTTCCCATCAGAGCTTCTCCGCTTAACTTCAACAAAACACGCTGATAGACAAGCCGCATGGTATTCGTTACTCCCTTGGTTGACGAGACTTCTCCGGATCAACAGCGAACAGGTGGAATCCGGCCGACGACGGTTGACCATCGTTTTCTGCACAACGATGCGTAAAACCGCGGCTACTCGACACCGATCTGGAAACGGGAAAAGCGCTTGATGGAAATATTCTCTCCCATTTTGCCGACACAATCGGTCAAAAGGTCTTGAACGCTCAGATCCGGATTCTTCACATATTTCTGTTCCAGCAGGCAAATCTCGGCCAGGAATTTATCGACCTTACCGGCCACGATCTTCTCGACGATGTTCTCCGGCTTACCGGATTCGAGGGCCTGCTGGACATAAATCGCCTTTTCCCTGGCCAAAACGTCTTCCGGGACACTCTCCCGATCGATGGCCACCGGGTTGGTAGCCGCGATGTGCATGGCCAGATCGCGGGCCAATTCTTTGAACTGATCGGTCTTGGCGACGAAATCGGTTTCGCAATTGAGTTCGATCATCACGCCGAGTTTCCCGCCGGCATGGATGTATGTTTCGATCACCCCTTCGGAGGTGGCCCGGCCGGCACGCTTGGCCGCCACTGACAAGCCCTTTTTGCGCAGCAGATCGACGGCCTTTTCCATGTCGCCGTCGGTTTCGTTGAGCGCTTTTTTGCAGTCCATCATGCCGGCGCTCGTCTTATCCCGCAATTCCTTCACCATCTGGCTGGTAACTTTCATATTATTCCTCCATTGAGAATTCGCTGATCACTCGGATTTCCGGCCCGGGCGGTGTAAATCCCCGTTGTTGATGCTTCCCGGGTTCGGACACAGATCGGGCTGCTGCCTGGTGCACGAGCAGCTGCCAGGTGTCGCTTTTCACTTTGCCTATAGTGAAAAGGGGCTGTCAGATGACCGCCCCTCCTTCGCTACTCATGCCCGCGCCATCGCTGGACGGCGCATTCAGGTGCGTGTATTACTCGGCGTTTTGCTCCACCGCATCTTCGCTCTGTTCAATTTCGCTGGACGCATCAACCATGGCTGCTTCCATGGCCGCGTCACTGGCCTGGTCGCCGTCACGCATGGCCTGTCCTTGCAGCACTGCCTCGGCGATATAGTGATTGACCAGTTTGATCGCCTTGATTGCATCATCATTGCCGGGGATCAGGTAGTCGATACCATCCGGATCACAATTGGTATCGATAATGGCGATGATCGGGATATGCAGTTTTCGCGCCTCGTTGACGGCGATTGCTTCGGCCTTCGGGTCGACGACGAACAGGGCGCTGGGCAGTCCGCGCATGTCCTTGATACCACCGACGTTGCGCTCGAGTTTGAGCCGTTCCTTTTCCATCTTCAGGATCTCTTTTTTCGGAAACTTGTTGATCGAGCCGTCGGCCTGCATCGATTCGATGGTCTTGAGTCGCTCGATGCTCGTTTTGATCGTCTGAAAATTGGTAAGCATACCGCCGAGCCAGCGGTGGTCGACATAATACATGCCACAACGGCGCGCTTCTTCCCGGATAATGGCCTGGGCCTGGCGTTTCGTGCCGACGAAGAGCACCGTTCCTCCCTTGGCGACCTCACCCTGAACGAAATCGCAGGCACGATCAAACAACCGCCTGGTCAGGTCGAGGTTAATGATATAGATCCCATTTCGCGGACCGTAGATGTATGGTTTCATCTTCGGGTTCCAACGTCTGGTCTGATGGCCAAAATGCAGGCCGGCCTGCAACATCTCTTTTACACTTGCTCGTGCCATGAGTTTTCTCCTTTCTGGTTGTTTCCTCCATCTCCCCTGATCAGCGAATCGGCATAGCCGCCCCTGCTGACACCAGAACTACCGGAGATGTGTGTTTTATCCTGCGGTTGTAAACAAAAACGAGGGAGGCGTCGCCCGGAGCGAATTGTCAACCCTGCGCAAAACATTTCCTTTTACCACGCTCGACCGTGATTTGCAAGCATCTCATCACTACGCCGCGGCGCCGACCGGGCCGGCAAAGTCGCCCCGCAGGCCTGCGTTTACCGCGGCCCATCACAAAACGGCAGATTGCACCCATTCGAAGGCAAATTTCAGTAATTCCTCGTCACTGCGTCTGATCCGACGGCGCCGGTCGCGATCCAGCGGATACCGCTCAATCAACCGATGTTGTTCGATATACCGGCGAAACCCATCGATCTCATAGCAGGCCTGGAAGGTAAGCTGTTGTCGAGGGCCGCAGCTCCCTTCACCTTTGAATGGATTACCGGCAAGCAGCGTATCGATCCGGGCCCAGAGCTCGTTCATCATGTTGTACGGCTCGAGCCGCTGACTCCGCAGCCATTGTCGAACGGTCTGCTCGTCCTCTTCGAGGTGACCGAGACAATAATCGTGGCGCTTGAGAAAGTACCAGTCACGCCGGCCGCCACGCCCCTCGGTTCGCGCTACGGCTCGCTCCAGCGGATAGGTGCGACAGGCGGTCGGCCGGTCATGGTACACACTGCACCCCTGTTCGCAGAGAAACGGGCAGGCCCACTGTGATCCGGCGGCGGCGAGCTGCAGCTTAACGGCCGGGAAATACGGATTGGTGCCCTGATGCAGGCTGGTGTGGGTCTCGAGAAAGGTCTGCGAGTCGATCTTGAGGGAGTTTTTTAGGCGGATAATGTCGTAGGGATAGAGATCGAGGTCGACATTACGGCAACAGGCGGTGAAGCAGGCGACACCGGGGTGACAACGAAACGTGAAGGGTTGATCACCAAGCGGTACCATGCCGTCGGGAAACAATAATTCTTCAGTCACGGCGGATCACAGTGGGTATGAGACCGGCAAACGCCGGGTCAACGGGAAGGCAGCGGGGGATAAACACAAAAAGCCGACACAAACCAAGGTTCATGTCAGCTTTTCTCCGTCTCAACGGCACGGCTCAGCTCTGTGCTTCAGGCGCTCCGAGATCCTCCTGGTAGCCGACCAGTTCAATGATCGCCATCGGCGCGGCATCTCCGGTCCGGATCCCGGTACGAATGATCCTGGTATAGCCGCCGTTCCGGTCGGCAAACTGATCTTTGATCTGATCAAAGAGCTTAGCGACGACGTTTTTGCTGCGCATGTAGCTCAGGGCTTGACGCCTGGCGTGCAGGTCGCCCCGTTTGGCCAAGGTGATCATTTTCTCGGCTATCGGCCGCAACTCTTTCGCCTTGTGCTCGGTGGTAACGATCCGTTCATGTTCGAACAGCGACGTCACCATGTTCCGGAACATGGCTTCCCGATGCGAACTGGTCCGTCCCAGTTTCCTGCCGGATTTTGCGTGTCTCATAATGTGTACCTCAACTGATTATCGTGCGAAACCACTATGCGGCCAGCCGCTTGCTTTCCTCTTTACCCACTCGACACCGGGTGCGATCTCAATCCTTTTTCTTCTCAGGGATGGACGGCCGAACCCAATTGTCGAATTTCATACCGAGCGTCAAGCCCATTTCCGCCAGGAGCGTCTTGATTTCATTGAGCGACTTGCGCCCGAAATTCTTGGTCTTGAGCATCTCCTGGTCGGTCTTCTGGGCGAGATCTCCGATAAAATATATTTCGGCATTTTTCAGGCAATTGGCCGAACGAACGGAAAGTTCAAGATCCTCGACCGGTTTATCGAGATATGGATTGAGCGGCTCATCCGTCTTCTCGCTGCTCAAATCGATATCCGGTTCGGCGACATCTTCGTTAAAATTGATGAAGATGCTCATCTGGTCTTTCATGATCTTGGCCGCAAACGCCAGCGCGTCCTCGGGTGTTACACTGCCGTCGGTTTCAATCTCCATGGACAGTTTGTCATAATCGGTTTGTTGTCCGACCCTGGCTTTGGCGATGGTGTATTGGATGCGGCGGATCGGTGAAAAAATGGCATCGATCGGAATCTGTCCGATGACCATCTCTTCCTTGTCCTGCCGCTCGGCGGGCTGATAACCCTTGCCCCAAGAGACGGTCATTTCGGCCTTGAACGTGGTGTCCCCCGTCAACGTACAAATCAGCTGCTCCGGATTCATGATATCGATATACGGCGACGGTTTGATGTCTGAGGCCCTTACTTCACCGGGTCCCTGCTTTTCGATAACGATTTTCCGCGACTGATCGGAGTTGAGTTTCAGCCTGATCTGCTTGATATTGAGGATGATTTCACTGACATCCTCCATTACGTCCTTCAGTGTGGTGAATTCATGCAGCGCACCTTCAATCTTTACCGTGGTTATCGCCGCACCCTGGATCGATGACAGCAGAATCCGCCTCAGGGAATTGCCGATCGTCGTAGCAAATCCGCGCTCGAGAGGCTGGCAGATAATCTTGGCGAACGAATTCGTCCGACTGTCTTTCTCTATTTCAAGCTTTTCAGGCTTAATAAGCTCGTGCCAGTTCCGGTAGAAAGGTATGTTCTCGTCGGCAGCGTGAGTCATATCATCCCTTTTATATAGTGTTAAGCGGCAAAAAGCAGACGCCAGATCACCAATGACGAAGAGTCTTTCACCTGGTGAAATGTTGTTTGTTCCCCGCTCGATGACAACAGACCGCCGGTCGGGATACTTCCCGCCCGGCAGTCCGTCATAACAACCAGCCTGTGCCTGTTACTTGGAGTACAGCTCGACGATGAGCTGCTCCTGAATCGGCATGGTCAGCTCTTCTCTGTTCGGCATGGCCTTTATTGTCGACTTGTAGGCCGCCCGATCAATCTCGATCCAGCTCGGCAGGCCGCGCCGCTCCACTGCATCGAGACTCTCGTTGATGAGCGCATTGGCCCGGCTCTTCTCCTTGATGCTGATTTCATCACCGACAGAGACCTGAAAAGACGGAATGTTGACTTTTTTGCCGTTTACCAGAATATGCTTGTGGCGAACCAGTTGCCTGGCCTGGTTCCGGGAAGAGGCAAAGCCCATCCGGAAGATGGTATTGTCCAAACGCCTTTCCAACATGACAAGAAGGTTTTCACCGGTAACGCCTTTCTGCTGGTCGGCTTTCTTGAAATACTGGCGGAATTGTCCTTCCAGCATACCGTACATGCTTTTGACTTTCTGCTTTTCACGCAGCTGCACAGCATAGTCAGATTGCTTTTTGAACCGAGCCTGTCCGTGCTGCCCGGGTGCATAGGCCCGTCGCTCGAAAGAACATTTGTCGGAATAGCAGCGGTCTCCCTTCAGGAAGAGCTTGATTCCCTCGCGCCTGCAGCGTCGACATGCCGCACCTGTATCTCTAGCCAACTTTCGCCTCCGTTGATTAAGCTATTTCTGCCAACTCCAACAACCTCGCGTCGCTTCTCTAGACGCGGCGTCGTTTGGGAGGTTTGCAACCATTATGGGGAATAGGCGTGACGTCAAAAATTCGTGTCACCTCAAGCCCGGCATTGACGAGTGCGCGCAGAGCCGCTTCTCGTCCGGGTCCGGGACCTTTTACTTTCACCTCGACTTTTCTCATGCCTTGATCGGTGGCCTTTTTGGTGGCGTCGGCAACGGCGTTCTGGGCGGCAAACGGGGTACTCTTCCGTGACCCTTTGAAGCCGAGGACACCGGCGCTGCACCAGGACACCACGTTCCCCTGTTTGTCGGAGATGGTCACGATGGTGTTATTGAATGTCGAATAGATGTGAACGACTCCTTCCGGGACGTTCTTTTTAACCTTACGCTTGGTCCGAGCCTCGGTCTTTTTTGCAGCTGCCATTCTTTCGTACCTATCTGGTTGTGAAGACTATTTACGACGTGCGGCACCGCGACGGGGCCCTTTCCGTGTTCTGGCATTGGTCTTGGTTTTCTGGCCGCGAACCGGCAAGCCGAGCCGGTGACGCCGCCCGCGATAGCAGCCAAGGTCCATCAACCGTTTGATATCCATTGCAATTTCACGTCGCCGATCACCTTCTACGACGAAATCGTTCTCAATCACTTTACGGATACGATTGACGTCTTCCCCACTCAGATCGTCGCTGTTCATCGTATAGGGCAAATCGACCGCATCGAGGATTTTGCGCGCCGTCGTCAGGCCGATCCCGTAAATATAGGTGAGCGCCCGATCCATATGTTTGTTTTTCGGAAGGTCAACTCCTGCTATACGTGCCAAGGCATATCTCCTTTACTGTAGTTGACAGGCCCGCAGCCCCTCTGCCCCGCACCCATCCCCAAGCGGGTGGTGCAGCACGGCCGTGGGCCGTTTCCAGAGCGACTCCGGGTTTATCATAAATTCCTGGATAGACCGCTATCCCTGCTTTTGATGGTGTTTTTTGGTCTTACAGGAAACACGGACGATACCGTTTCGCTTAAAGACCTTGCAGTCGCTGCAGATTTTTTTTACCGATGAGCGCACTTTCATGATCCTGCCCCTATTTCTTCCTAGCGTTTTTCGCCCTGAATGTTACCCGGCCGCGTGTCAAGTCATACGGAGAAAGCTCAATTGTCACTCGATCTCCGGGCAGAATCTTGATGAAATGCATGCGCATTTTCCCG
Organism: uncultured Desulfofustis sp.; assembly: GCA_964433645.1. Taxonomy (GTDB): domain Bacteria; phylum Desulfobacterota; class Desulfobulbia; order Desulfobulbales; family Desulfocapsaceae; genus Desulfofustis. The sequence goes on along the minus strand of CAYSSK010000012.1, from coordinate 12,113 downwards.
GAGATATGAGCCAGTACCCGATGTCCATTGTCCAGTTCTACCCGGAACATGGCATTCGGCAACGGTTCAATAATCGTTCCCTCTACCTCGATCGCTTCTTCCTTGGCCATAAAGTGTCCTGAATGTCAATGTGCATCCAAAAGCTTCCTACTATAATACAAAAACACGAAATTGAGAAGCACTATTTGCTTAAATCAGCTCAATCCCTCACGGGAACTAAGGATTATCGGACCGTCGCCGGTTACCGCAATCGAGTGCTCGAAATGGGCGGACGCCTTGTGATCGGCGGTGATCACGGTCCAACCGTCACGCAATACCTTCACCTGATGGGTGCCGATGTTGACCATCGGCTCGATGGCCAGCACCATCCCTTCCAACAGGCGCGGCGTTGTCCCGTCTTGCACGAAATTCGGTATTTCCGGCCCCTCGTGCAGACCGGTACCGATGCCGTGGCCGACAAACTGCCTGACGACGGAGAAGTCGTGCCGTTCGACCCATTCCTGGACGGCGGCGGATATGTCTCCAATCCGATTGCCGACCTGCACCTTCTCGATCGCCTTGCTGAGCGATTCCTCGGTTACCTGCAGTAGTTTGTGCGTGAGGGCATCGACCCGCCCGACCGGGATGGTAACCGCCGAATCGCCGTAGTAGCCCTTGTAAAACGTGCCGAAATCAACGGAAATAATATCGCCCTTCTGCAGTTTCCGTTTCCGCGACGGGATGCCGTGCACCACTTCTTCATTGATCGACACGCACAGACTTCCGGGAAACCCGCGGTAACCTTTGAACGCCGGCACGGCCTGCCGCTTGCTGCACAAATCCTCGGCCAATCGATCAAGTTCCCAGGTGCTGATCCCCGGTTCAACCGTCTTTTGCAGCATCACCAGTACTTCGGCGACGATCCGGTTGGCCTCCGCCATGATCTGAATCTCGTCACGGCTCTTGAGGGTGATCGATTTGCCGGCCGGAGCCTGGGCGCGGGAAAACACCGGTTATCTCCTGCCCTTGATCCTGCCCTGTTTCATGAAACCTTCATAATTTCTCATGACCAGGTGCGATTCGATCTGGGAGATAGTGTCGATGGCCACACCGACGATGATGAGCAAGGCGGTGCCGCCGAAATAAAAGGGCAGGCTCAGCCGCTCGATCAGAATAGTCGGCATGACGCAGACCGCGCTGAGATAGATCGCACCGAGAACGGTCAGTCTCGTCAGGGCCTTGTCGATAAATTCAGCGGTTCGTTTACCGGGCCGGATGCCGGGGATGAATCCGCCGTTCTTGCGCAGGTTCTCGGCGACATCTTCCGGCTTGAACTGCACGGCGGCATAGAAGAAGCAGAAAAATACGATCAGCGCGACAAAGCAGATATAGTAATAGATCGTTCCCGGGGACATGGCCGCCGACGCGCGCTGCACCCAGTCAACCTGGATGAAGCTGCCGATGGTTGCCGGAAACATCATGATCGATGAGGCAAAAATCGGCGGTATGACGCCGGAAACATTGATCTTCAATGGCAGATGCGAACTCTGACCGCCATAGACCCGCCGGCCGACAACCCGCTTCGCGTACTGGATCGGAATCCGCCGCTGAGCGGTTTCGACAAAAACGATCAGGCCGATAATGGCCAGCATCATGGCGACGATAAACGGCACGAAGAACAATTGAATTTCCCCGGCCCGCACCAGTTCGACAAAATTGATCAGAGCCGACGGGCCACTGGCGACGATACCGGCAAAAATGATCAGCGAGATACCGTTGCCGACGCCGCGCTCGGTCATCTGTTCGCCGAGCCACATCAAAAAGGCGGTACCGGAGGTCAGCGTGATAATGGTCATCAGTTTGAACTGGACCCCCGGGTCGAGGACGATCATCTCGCCGTTCACCCCGGTCATTCCCTCAAGCCCCGCAGCAATAAACGAACCCTGGATAACGGAGAGCACCACCGTGCCGTAACGGGTGTACTGGGTGATCTTGCGCCTGCCGGCCTCACCCTCTTTTTTCAGGGTTTCCAGCTGAGGAATGACCACCGTCAGCAGCTGCATGATGATCGACGCGCTGATGTAGGGCATGATTCCCAGCGCGAAAATGGAAAAGTTCTCCAGCGCCCCGCCGGAAAACATATTGAACATACCGAACAGGGTCCCGGCATGTTGCTGGAAAAAGGCGCTCAGAGCTTCGCTGTTGATGCCCGGGGTGGGCACCTGGACGCCGATCCGATACACTGCCAGCATAATCAGCGTGAACAGCAGTCTCCGTCTCAGTTCCGGAATTTGCGCCGCTCTTTGAAATCCACTCATGGGCACGTCCTTGGCGTTACAATCGATCCGGTCCGGGCAGGACCAGTCAATCTATATGAGTCCGAAACAGCAGTTTTACCCGTCCTTCCGGCCGGTCGACCGTCCCACCAACTGCGTCGGCACTGGCTGGGGGCGGGAAAATACCGGCTGGCGTCAAACGCGGATAAATTCAGCCTTGCTGCTCCGACACTGCGGTTTCAACAACACTGCCACCGGCCTTTTCGATCAGTTCCCGAGCTGTGCCGCTCACCTTTTCAACTTTGATTGTCAAGGCCTTGCTGATCTCACCGTTGGCGAGAATTTTCACGCCATTGCCGGCTTTGGCCAGACCGGCGGCAACCAGCGTCGCGGTGGTGACTTCCTGGCCCGCCTCGAATGTCTCGAGCTGACCCAGGCCGATTATTTCATAATCTTTGCGAAAGATATTGTTGAAGCCTCGTTTCGGCAACCGCCGCTGCAGCGGCATCTGGCCGCCTTCGAAGCCCGGCTTCGATTGATAGCCGGAACGGGCCTTGGCGCCTTTGTGTCCGCGACCGGAGGTCTTGCCGTGACCGGAGCCGGGGCCGCGACCAACCCGCTTCTTCTGTTTTCGGGAACCTTCCTGCGGCGAAAGGTTTGCAAGAGTCAACATTTAAGCCTCCTCGACACGTACAAGGTGTGCTACTTTGGCGAGCATCCCCCTGATCTCCGGGGTGTCCTTGCGGGTGATCGTTTTATTCAGTTTGGTCAAACCGAGTCCGGTCAGCGTCGCGCGAATCTTCTGCGTACTGCCGATCTCGCTCTTGACCAATGTGAAGGTAATCGTGTCAGCCATGGTACTTCACCGTTTCTCGTTTATAGATAATGATCTCATACCGCTCAGCGAGTCGCTGACCGCCGGTCGCCACCTCAGGATAGCGCCAATTCCTCGACGGTTTTGCCGCGCAATTCGGCGATGACTCGCGGGCTTCTCAGTCGCCGCAAGCCGTCGATCGTCGCCTTGACCATATTGTGCGGATTGTGGGACCCCAAACACTTGGTCAGAATATTGCCAACCCCGGCGGCTTCGAGAACGGCACGCACCGGGCCACCAGCGATGACCCCGGTACCTTCGGAGGCGGGTTTGAGCAACACCTTGCCGGCGCCGTATTTGCCGATGATCTGATGCGGGATCGACACGTCACTCAAGGCAATCGCTTCCATGTCCCGTCGAGCCTTTTCGATTCCCTTGCGAATCGCCTCGGGAACCTGGTTGGCTTTACCCAGACCGTAACCGACTTTGCCGTTACCGTCACCAACGACAACGATGGCGCTGAAGCTAAAGCGCCGACCACCTTTGACAACTTTGGCAACGCGGTTGATATAAACAATTTTTTCAATCAGTTCCTCAGCCATTTCACCTTTGGAACGCTTAAACTCAGACAAGGAACACCCCCTCTGTTACGAGTTAAAAATCCAATCCGCCTTCACGAGCTCCGTCGGACAGAGCCTTGATACGACCGTGGTAGATGTAGCCGCCCCGATCGAATACCACCTTGCTGACGCCGGCGGCTTTGGCACGTTCTGCTATGATCGTGCCCACTTTTTTGGCGGCTGCGATTTTTCCTTTTTCTTCAGCTGGTTCGAACGATTTTTCCTGTGTCGACATGGAAATCAATGTCGTCCCGGTGCCATCGTCGATGATTTGGGCATAAATATGCTTGCTGCTCTTGAATACACTGAGTCGCGGCCGCTCGCTCGTACCGACCACCTTGGTGCGAATCCGTTTGGCCCGCTTCAAACGTGCTACCGTACTGGGATTTGTCTTAGCCATCGTGATTGTCTCAACCAGTAAATATGATCTTCAGATACTAACCTTATTTCGCTCCGGTCTTGCCGGCCTTGCGCACGATCCGTTCGTCTTCGTAGCGGATTCCCTTGCCCTTGTATGGCTCCGGTTTCCGGATAGCACGGATCTTGGCGGCGGCCAGGCCGAGCGCTTCTTTGTCAATCGATTCGAGGACAATTTTGGTATTACCTTCAACATTTCCGGACACATTTTCCGGCAACGGGAATTCCACCGGATTGGAATATCCGACACTCAGTGACAGATTGTTTCCGGCCATGCTGGCTCGATAGCCGACGCCCTCGACGACCAGCACTTTTTTGAATCCTTCGTCGACGCCGACCACCATATTATTGACAAGCGACCGGGTCAACCCGCGAAACGCCGAAATGTTTCTGCTTTTCCTCTTCCCGTCGACGAGGATGACCCCATCCTCCAAAACCAGCGACACTTCAGAATGTACGGTCCGATTCAAGGTGCCTTTTTTTCCGGATACCGAGATATCCTGCCCCTTGATCTCAACCGTGACACCCGCGGGCACCGGTATCGGCATTTTTCCAATTCGAGACATATCTTCCTCCGTTACGAACCGGTGTTACCACACCTGGCACAGTATCTCACCACCGGTGTTCATGTTGCGTGCGGCCCGGTCGGTAATTATTCCCTTTGAGGTGGAGACAATGGCTATCCCCAGACCATTCATCACGGTTGGAACATCGCCGGCCTTGGCGTACTGGCGCAAACCGGGTTTGCTGACGCGTTGGAGGTCGGTGATAACCGGTTCACCGTTCGGTCCGTATTTCAAGTTGATGGTCAACGTACCCTGAGGGCCTTCGTCGGAAACTTGATACCCGGCGATGTAGCCCTCTTCTTCGAGCACTTTTGCCACATTGACCTTGATGTTTGACTTGGGCATCCGCACCGTGTCGTACTTCACCATTACTGCGTTTCGTATCCTGGTCAGCATGTCTGCCAGGGGATCGCTCATCGACATAGCGAAAACTCCTTCTATGAATCAATCGTTTGACTAATCAGCGGTATCGTCTTCGCTGCTACCAGCTCGATTTGGTCACACCTGTAATTTCGCCCTTCGAGGCCAACGACCTGAAGCAGAGCCGGCAAACGCCGAACTTTCTGATAAACGCCCGTGGCCGGCCACAAAGAGGGCACCGGTTATGTTGCCGAACCTTGAACTTGGGTTTTCGTTGCGCCCTCGCAATCATCGATTTCTTAGCCAAACCAACCTCCACTCATCCGATATGAATACGCTGTTTTCTCATGTATAGTTCGCCGCCTCCGTCAGCACTCCGGTCAGATCGCAACCTTTCCCCGTCGACAATGCACCGGGAAAAGGCAGGTAACCGGAGACCTTGCGGAACGCTCATCATTTCCTGAACGGCATGCCCATCAGGGTCAGCAGGGAGCGTCCTTCTTCATTGCTCTCGGCACTGGTCACGATGGATATGTTTAAACCTTTGATCTTATCGATCTTGTCATAATCGATCTCGGGAAAGATGATCTCCTCCCTGACCCCCAGCGAGTAATTGCCGCGTCCATCGAATCCTTTCGTCGATACACCGCGAAAGTCTCGAACCCGGGGTAGAGCGATATTGACCAGTTTGCTGTAAAAATCGTACATCCGCTCGCCACGCAGGGTTACCCGACAGCCGATCGGCATCCCTTCCCTGAGTTTGAAACCGGCAATCGACCGTTTCGCCTTGGTTATGACCGCCTTCTGACCGGCGATCATGCTCAGTTCCTGTGCCGCACTTTCCACGATTTTCGGGTTCTGGACCGCTTCTCCCAGTCCCATGTTCAGTACGATCTTTTCAAGTTTCGGCACCTGCAACAGATTCGTATAGCCGAACTGTTCTTTCAGTGCCGGAACGCATTCCGTATAATAAAAGTCCTTAAGTGCACCCATGTGTAACTCCTGACGTGACCCTCGTTGGCGACCTGTTATTTGCTTTCGATCGATTCACCGCATTTTTTGCAGTAGCGAACCTTTGTGCCATCTTCCAGTACCTTCTTGCCGATCCGGCCGGTCTGCGTACATTCGGGACAGATCATCTGCAGATTGGATACATGTACCGGGGCCTCTCGCTCGACGATCTGCCCTTGCTGGGTGGCATCACGAGGTTTGGTGTGCCGCTTGATCATATTGATCCGCTCCACCGTGGCCTTGTCGCTGGCCGGAAACACTTTGAGTACCTTGCCAACCCGTCCCTTGTCTTTTCCGGCGATCACTTCAACCTGATCGTTCGCCTTCAGGTATGTTCTGCCTTTTCTCATTGTTGTACCTATCCTTGCTGTGTCGTGCGGCGAATTTTCATCAAAGCACTTCAGGAGCGAGGGAGACAATTTTCATGAATCCCCGGTTTCTCAGCTCCCGGGCTACCGGTCCGAAAATACGCGTACCGATCGGCTCACCGGCACTGGAGAGCAGGACCGCCGCGTTTTCATCGAACTTCACCCAGGTATCGTCCATGCGGTTCATCTCTTTTTTGGTACGAACGATAACCGCCGTCATTACATCACCCTTCTTCACCTTCGCATGGGGAATCGCTTCCTTCACCGATACGACGATGACATCGCCGATCCCGGCGTATCTCTTTTTCGTGCCGCCGAGAACCCTGATGCACAGAACCTTCCGTGCCCCGGAGTTGTCGGCAACATTGAGTATTGATTCGGTTTGTATCATAATGTCACCTGATCTCTATCAGCCCTGGCCCGTCACATCCGACAGCGAGCCGCAAACGTTAGACCGCCTGTTGAAGTATGGTTTTTACCCGCCAGCGCTTCTTTTTGCTCAACGGGCGACATTCCTCAATGAGGACGAGATCCCCGATATTGCATGTATTCCCCGGGTCGTCTGCAAGGTACTTGACGCTCGTTTTGACATATTTGCCGTAGAGCTTATGCCGAAATTTGCGTTCAACGCGGACTACCACTGTCTTTTCCATGCCATTGCTGACAACGGAACCGGTCCTGGTTTTTCGTGCTTTGTTTTGTTCGCTCATAATGTCAATTAAAGAGGTTGAGGCGCGAAATATTCATTTGTATAAATGTCCCAAACGTCTTGTCAATTCGCTTGTTTTTGATTGGTAACGGTCATGATCCGGGCGATGTCTTTTTTTACTTTACGCAGGCGCGACGTATCTTCCAGGGGGCGAAGCTTGTGCTGAAAAGCCAGGTTGCCGAGCTCCTCGCGCAATTCTCTTTCCTTCTTGGAGCGCTCCTCGACGGACATTTTTCGAATATCTTCGGCTTTCATACGAGACTCCTCTTGGAAATAACCTTGGTCGCAAACGGCAGCTTGTTACCGGCAAGGGTCAGAGCGCGCACCGCCAGTTCTTCGGTAACTCCTGACAATTCGTAAAGGATTTTGCCAGGCTTGACCGGGGCAACCCAGAATTCCGGACTCCCCTTGCCTTTCCCCATCCGGGTCTCGGCCGGTTTCTTGGTCACCGGTTTGTCCGGGAAAACCCTGATCCAGACCTTGCCGCCACGTTTGATTTTTCGGTTGATGGCAATACGGGCCGCCTCGATCTGCTGGGCGCTCATCCTGCCGCTGCTCACGGCTTTCAAGGCATAATCGCCAAAAGCGATGGTCGCGCCCCGCTGGGCGGTGCCTCGCAATTTGCCGGTGAAAACCTTTCTATGTTTTACCTTCTTGGGACTTAACATGTCTTACTCCACGTGTAGTTCTTCTCTGAATACTCAGTACAGCATGGCCACGATCAGTTGCTCGCCTGCTCCCGTTCTTCGAGCACCTCGCCATGGAAAATCCAGACTTTGACGCCGATGATCCCGTAGGTGGTATTGGCCTCGGCCAACGCATAATCGACATCGGCACGCAACGTGTGCAGCGGCACCCGACCTTCCCGCACCCATTCGCACCGCGACATTTCGGCACCGCCGAGTCGGCCGGAACAGGATATCTTGATTCCCTGGACGCCGAAGCGCAGGGCCGAATTGACCGCCTTTTTCATGGCCCGACGAAAGGCGACACGCCGCTCGAGCTGGGAGGCGATGCTTTCAGCGATCAGCTGGGCATCGGCTTCAGGCCGTCTGACCTCCTGGATATCAAGCGTCACCGGACGCTTGGCAAACTGCTCGAGGTCTTTTTTCAGCGTTTCGATTTCCGCTCCTTTCTTGCCGATGACGATGCCCGGCCGCGCGGTGTAGAGCTTGATCCGGATTTTTTCTCCGGTACGTTCTATCGTCACCTTGGACAGTCCGGCATGGTAAAGACGTTTCTTCAAGTACTTCCGTATCTTCTGATCTTCGATGAGATACGTGCTGTACTCCTTGTCCGCGTACCAGATAGAATCCCACGAACGGGTGATATTCAGTCTTAGTCCTATTGGATTAACCTTCTGGCCCAAAATAACCCTCCAACTGAGTAGTTGATTAATGAGAAAGTGTTCTGTGCAACAGCGTTGCTCGTCATCAGGACGTTTCTCAACCCTCGTCGAGAACCACCGTGATGTGGCTGGTACGCTTGATAATTCTGGTCGCCCTACCCTGGGCCCGCGGCATGATCCGTTTCAATGACGGACCGCCGTCAATATCGATCTTCTTGACAAACAGGTTGTCGACGTCAACCCGGTCGTCCTGGGTAGCGTTGGCCACAGCGGACTCGATCACCTGCCGGATGATGGCCGCCCCTTTTTTCGGCATGAACTTCAAGGTCGTAATCGCCTTGTCGACGTTCATACCGCGGACGACATCCGCCACCAGTCGTGCCTTCTGCGGCGATATCCGGATATATTTTCCAACAGCTCGTGCTTCCATCTTGTCTACTCCCAATACGTGGTGTCACCAACAGAGTCGTTATTTTTTCTTCCTGTCAGCTGCGTGGCCATAGAACGTTCTGGTGGGTGAAAACTCTCCGAGCTTGTGTCCAACCATGTTCTCGGTGACGAATACCGGCACGAACTTCTTGCCGTTGTGAACTGCAAAGGTAAGCCCGACCATTTCCGGCACAATGTCCGATCGTCGCGACCAGGTCTTGATCACCTTGCGGGAACCGGACTCAACGGCGCTATCGACCTTTTTCACCAGATGATCATCGACAAATGGTCCTTTTTTAACTGAGCGAGACATTATCTACTCCTTGTTATGATCTCCGTTTGACAATCATCTTGTCAGACGCTTTCTTCACTCTCGTCTTATAGCCTTTGGTCGGCTGGCCCCACGGCGTGCAAGGATGACGTCCGCCGGAACTCTTACCCTCGCCGCCGCCCATCGGGTGGTCGACCGGGTTCATCGCAACGCCGCGGACTGAAGGACGACGGCCGAGCCAACGGGAGCGGCCGGCCTTGCCCAGTTTCTGGCTTTCATGCTCGCGATTGCCGACCTGACCGATACAGGCGCGGCACAGGTTGTGAAATTTGCGCACCTCGCCCGACGGCAGCCGGACCGACACCTGATTGCCCTCTTTGGCCATCAGCTGTGCCGAGGCGCCGGCACTGCGCACCAATTGGGCGCCTTTACCGATTTTCATCTCGATATTGTGAATGACCGTACCCAATGGAATGTTTGCCATCGGCAGGCAATTGCCCGGCTGAATATCGACCTTATCTCCAGCCACAACCTGATCACCCAAGGAAATCCCGTCAGGAGCAAGGATGTATCGTTTCTCACCGTCAAGATAGTTGAGCAGGGCAATGTTGGCCGAACGGTTCGGGTCGTATTCGATCGACACCACCTTGGCAACGATATCGATCTTGTTGCGCTTGAAGTCGATGATCCGGTACTTGCGTTTATGACCGCCGCCCTGGTGCCGCGTGGTAATCCGCCCGTAATTGTTTCGTCCGCCGCTTCGGTTCAGGCTCACCACCAGGCTTCGTTCAGGCTCGCTCTTCGACAGATCCTGATTCCTGGTCGACACGTGGTGCCGCTTGCCGGCTGATGTTGGTTTATACGTCTTTATTGCCATGATTTCCCAATCGCTCCATCATATTTGCGTTGGCTAGCTCGTTTCAACGATCGCCGCATCTTTCGGCGAACCGTCCTGACTACAGTTCGTCAACAAAGTTGATCTCGCCCTCGGCCAAGGTGACGTAGGCTTTTTTCCAGTCCTGGGTACGGCCGAAATGCTTGCCGACCCGTTTCTGCTTGCCGGGCATGGAGACAGTTTTTACGTCCCGGACCTTCACCTTGAACATGTTTTCGACGGCTCTCCTGATCTCGATCTTATTGGCGTCGGGATGCACTTTGAACACGACCTTATTGCCCATTTCCTGCTGCAGGTTGGCCTTTTCCGTCAAGCATGGCCCCTGCAGGATGCTGTACATGTTTTTCATGCCGTAAACCTCTCTTCCAGGCTCGGGATAGCGGGCTGCAGGAGCACCAGCTTCTCGTGCAGGAGAATGTCGTAGACATTCAGCCCCTCGGTTTTCATAACCTTGTACCCCGGCACGTTGCGTGACGATTTGCTGAGGATCTCATTGTCGCCGTCGATAACGATCAGGGCGTTATTGAGTTCCAGCAGAGCCATGATTGTTACGAAATCCTTGGTCTTGATCGCTTCCATGGCAAAATCGTCAAGTACGACCAGATTGCCTTCCTGGAAGCGAGCCGAGATAGCCATCGATACGGCCTGCTGTCGCACCTTGCGATTGAGCTTGAAGTTGAAATCGCGCGGTTTCGGACCGAAGGTAACCCCGCCGCCGCGCCACAGCGGCGATCGTTTGTTGCCGGCCCGGGCGCGTCCGGTGCCTTTCTGGCGCCACGGTTTGGCGCTGCTGCCTTTCACTTCACCGCGGCCTTTGGTGCTGGCGGTCCCCGCCCGCTTGGCGGCCCGCTGCTGACGAACCACATCGTGGAGCAGATATGGTTTGACCTCACGATTGAAGACCCGATCGTTCAACTCGATCTCGCCAACCTTTTCGTTCTTTGTATTTTTTACTTCTACCGTCGACATTATCTTCTCCTTGAGCCGGTCGCTGCTGCCTTATCTCGAAAATATTTTCAACAGACCATTTTTGGCTCCGGGTACCGATCCCTTGAGCAGGACAACATGATCTTCCGGCCGAACGTCCACTACCATGAGGCTCTTTTTCAGGACCGTCTCGTTGCCCATGCGCCCCGGCATCCGCTTGCCCTTGATGACCCGGCTCGGCCAGGCACTGCAGCCGATGGCTCCCGGAGCACGATGAAACATCGAACCATGGGTGTCACGGCCCCCCTTGAAGCCATATCGCTTGACGACACCCTGAAAACCGCGGCCCTTGCTCTTGCCCTGGACATCGACCAGATCACCGATCTTGATCACATCGTCGAGCGAGAGCTGCTGACCGACCTGGTAGTCGGCCGGATTGTCCACGTGAAATTCGCGGATGTGATAGAACCCGTCGGCTCCGGCTGCCTTACAGTGACCTGCTTCCGGTTTGTTGACCCGGTTCGGCCGTTTCTGATCGAAACCGACCTGGATGGCGTTGTAGCCTTCCTTGTCGACCGTCTTGACCTGCAGAACCGTGCAGGGGCCGGCCTGTATCACCGTCACCGGAATGACCACTCCCAACTCGTTATAGATGCGGGTCATCCCGAGTTTTTTGCCCAAAATACCCATAGTCTTTGGCATAATCGTACCCGATGCTTCTCTGTGCTTAACGTTTCCTGCTGATTACGGGAGCTTGATCTCAACGTCTACGCCGGCTGAGAGTTCCAGTTTCATCAACAGATCGATAGTCTGCTGGGTCGGTTCGAGGATATCGAGAAGCCGGCGGTGGGTTCTCATCTCGAACTGCTCCCGAGATTTCTTGTCCACGTGCGGTGAACGAAGGATACAGAATTTCTTGGTCGACGTCGGCAGCGGAATCGGTCCGACCACGGCGGAACCGGTGCGTCGTGCGGTATCGACGATCTCGTGCGTTGATTGGTCGAGCAGCTTGTGGTCGTATGCTTTGAGTCGTATACGAATTTTCTCAGTCGGTATCATGGGAGATGACCTTAGGCTATGATTTCACTGATAACGCCGGCGCCGACCGTACGGCCGCCTTCAC
>CAYSSK010000011.1:0-57059 GCA_964433645.1 uncultured Desulfofustis sp. | reverse complement strand
AAACAGGGCATCACCTTCAAGGCGGTTTCCCTGTTCCTGCTGCTGTCGGTCTCCATCCTGACCGTGGTCCATCTCTATAGCTACCTGGTCTCACGACAGATCATCGTCGACATGGCCGAACAGAACAGCCGTGGGGTCGGCGGGTCCATCGTGCACCAGATCGCCGCCCGGGTTACCCCGGTCGAAACGATCATTCGCAATATCGCCACGACACTGGAAAATCCCGATCTATCCGACGAGGCGATCTTCGAGCTAACCAGATCGATCGTCGCCGGAAACGAGGCGATTTTCGCCTCCGCCGTCGCTTTCGAGCCCTATGCCATGATCGACGACCAGCTTTTTTTCGCCCCGTACAGCTACCGCTCGGGCGAAAAGATCGTCACCAAACAGCTCGGCGGCGCCGATTACCGCTATTTTCACCAGGACTGGTATCAATTGCCGCGCCTGCTCGATCGAGCTGTCTGGACCGAGCCCTATTTCGATACCGGCGGCGGCGAGATCCTGATGGCCACCTATGCCGTTCCCTTCTACCGGACCGGGCCGGACGGCCGCCGGCAGCCGGCAGGCGTGGTGACCGCCGACATCTCTCTGGCCTGGCTGCAGCAGCTGCTCGCCGAGATCAAGCTCTACGACAGCGGGTACGCGGCGCTGCTCTCGAGCAGCGGTAAGTTTCTCTACCACCCCGACCAGCACCTCGTGCTCAACGAGACCATCTTCTCGCTTGCCGAGTCTCTCAACGACCGGGAGTTGTGGGAGATCGGCAAGGATGCGATCGCCGGCGGCTCAGGTCTTCTGGAACGGCTCAGCTACCAGAACCGTCAGCCGAGCTTTTTCTACTATCGGCCGCTGCCGGTGGGCGACTGGTCGCTCTGCTTTCTGTTTCCCCGGGCCGAGGTACTGCGCGACATCACCGGCCTCACCAGGACGACGCTGCTCATCAACCTGCTCGGCTTTTTCGTGCTCGCCCTGGCGATTACCTGGCTGACCAGACGGCTGACCCGGCCGCTGATCAACCTGTCGAGCTCGGCCCGCTCGATCGCCGGCGGCAACCTCGAAACCGCCATTCCAACGCTTGACAGCAGTGACGAACTCGGCCAGTTGACCGTCTCGTTCAGCGAGATGCAGCGCTCCCTGCGCCACCATATAAAGCAGCTGACGGAAACCACCGCCTCCAAGGAACGGATCGAAGCGGAGCTGCGCATCGCCCGCAACATCCAGATGAGCATCCTGCCGAAACTCTTCCCGCCCTACCCCGAGCGCAGTGAATTCGACATCTTCGCGTCGATCAAACCGGCCCGTGAGATCGGCGGCGATCTCTATGACTTTTTCTTCATCGACGACCACCGTTTCTGCTTTCTGATCGGCGACGTTTCGGACAAAGGCGTGCCGGCGGCCTTTTTCATGGCCGTCACCAAGACCCTGCTCAAGGTCGTCGCCGACCAGTACCCCGATCCCGGCGCGATCCTGACCAAGGTGAACAACGACCTGGCCGAAGGCAACGAGTCCTGCATGTTCGTCACGTTGTTCATCGGTCTGCTCGACCTGCGCACCGGCCGCCTCGTCACCGGCAACGCCGGCCATAACCCGCCGGTCCGGCTGGCCGCCGGCACCGAGCCGGCCCTGCTGCCGTCGCCGCAGGAACCGCTGGCCGGCGCCATGAGCGGCATCACCTACTCATCCCAGGAAGTGCTGCTGGCACCCGGCGATTTTCTCTTCCTCTATACCGACGGGGTGACTGAAGCGGTCAGCGCCGGCGGCGCCTTTTACGGCGAAGAGCGACTGCTCCGGGAAATCGCCGCGGCCGGTGCGCAGCGCGCCGAGCATCTCGTCGGCGCGGTCGACCGGTCGGTCAACGACTTCTGCAGCGGTGCCGAACAATTCGACGACATCACCATGCTCTGCCTGCGTTTTATTGCCCCCACCGGCCAGACGACAGCGACGACGGAGGAAGACGAACCCTCTACCGACCCAAAAACAGGCGCGATGACGCAAGACACCCCCACCCCTCCGGCACCCCCCGAGCCGGCCGGCGAGCGCCACAGCCTCACGGTGACCCTTCATTTCGGCACCGAGCTGACGGCCCTGGACGAGTTGATCGACGGTTTGGCGCCCCTGAAAACAGAGGGCCGCCTGGCGGAACGGGACCACTACCAACTGCGCCTGGCCCTTGACGAGTTGATCACCAACACCGTATCCTATGGTTTCGCGACCGGCATCGGCAGCGGCATCGAGGTGACGATTACGCTGCGGCCGGGCCGCAGCTACCGCATCGTCTACCGTGACGATGCGCCGCCGTTCGACCCGCTGGCGGTCTCCGTGGCCCCGGAGCAGCGCAGCACCGAAGCGGCCAACTTCGGCGGCCTCGGCATCTCGCTGGTGACCACCATCATGGACGAGCTGGCCTACCGCCGGGAAGACGGGCGCAACGTCATCACCATGACCAAAAACCTGACGGATCAACCGGACAACGACAACCAACAGCATCGGGAGAAGGCATGAACTGCACCTGGACCTCTGAAGCCGACTACGACATTCTCGAAATCGCCGGCAGTCTTGATTCCAACTCGTCCCCGGCCGTGAGCCAGTGCCTCGACGAGTATTGCTCCGGCACGCCGCGCAACCTGATCATCGATCTCGCCCAGGTCGACTATATTTCCAGCGCCGGTTTGCGGGTGATCATCAAGGTCAACCACAGCCAGACCGCCGCCGGCAAAAAGGTGATGCTCTGCGGCCTGAAGGAGTACGTCCGGGAAGTATTCGACATGGCCGGGCTCAGCCGGATCCTCGATATCCGCGACGATCGGCGAGCCGCCCTGGCATAATCGCCGGCCATAGCTGAGCTGCAGGTTGCCGGGTAACTCAGTTTTTCATTTGAAAACCTCCGCTTCCCGTTTATGGTAAGCAGAAAACTACCTGCCGATCGGACGGAAACCGCCCCGCCGATTGTCTGGTCACCTTTCCGGAGTCCATCGCCCATGCCACGTACCCTGTCGATCCCACTCAAGCCGGTGCTGGCAATGATCGTCCTGCTGCTCGGAATCATCGGTAAACCCGCACCTGTGCCGGCCACCGAAGAGCTGCCGGTGATCGTCGCCTCGACCACGCAGATCGCCGATTTCGCCCGGCAGATCGGCGGCGACCAGGTCGTCGTC
Organism: uncultured Desulfofustis sp.; assembly: GCA_964433645.1. Taxonomy (GTDB): domain Bacteria; phylum Desulfobacterota; class Desulfobulbia; order Desulfobulbales; family Desulfocapsaceae; genus Desulfofustis. The sequence continues at coordinate 53,907 of CAYSSK010000011.1, read as the reverse complement.
AGGAGTATCCTGGCGCCCGGCGCCGACCCGCACACCTACCTGCCGACTCCCAAAGATGTGGAAATCGTGCTCGGCGCCGATCTCTGCCTGGAAAACGGACTGCACCTGGAAGGCAAGAGTTGGATGGCCACGCTGGCCCGTGATGGTGGCAAACCGCTCGTCACCGCGACCGACGGCATCGAGCCGCTGCTGCTGGAAAGCAGCGGCGAACAGCTTGCCGATCCCCACGCCTGGCTGGTGCCGCGCAACGGTGCGATTTACGTCAACAACATCACCGACGCGCTGATCCGGCTCGCCCCTGACAACCGGACTTTCTTTGAAGCACGGGCTGCTCTCTACCTGCAGCAGCTGCGGGTGCTCGATGCCTGGATCCGCGAGCAGGTCAGCCGGATTCCGCCGCCTCGGCGGGTTCTCGTCACCACCCACGACGCCTTCAACTATTTCTGCCGGGAATATCGCTTCAACCCGGAAAACGACTTCCTGTCCATCGCCCCGGTCGGCTGGTCGACCGGCGGTGAAGTGGGCGCCGGCATCACCCCGGAACGGAGGCGCCGGGTCATTGAATCGATCCGGCAGACCGGGACCCGGGCCATTTTTGTCGAGACCACGGTCAATCCCAAGCAGGTCAGGGAAATCGCCCGCGAAACCGGCATCGTCATCGGCGGCGAACTCTATTCCGATTCGATGGGACCAGCCGGCTCCGCCGGGGAGACCTATATCGGCATGATGAGGGAAAACGTATTGATGATCGTCAACGCCCTGCTCTGAGCCGCCATGCGCTTTGTTCTCGTCATCCTGATCTGGGTTGTCTTCGTCGGCGGCCTGTTCGCCTATACGAGCCGCCGCGCCGACCTTTCCGCTGCCCCAGCCGCCCTGCCGCCCGCCCTCGACGCGCAGGTCGGAGCGCGTATCTCGCTGGAGTTGACCCCAACCTTTTCCAGCACTGTTGATCCCTTTGCCCGGCGCAGCGATACCGAGCCGCCGGCCCCGCTGACCGTCCGGGTGAACGGGCAGCCCCTCAAACCGCTGCCCGGCGAGCTGAGCCGCGGCAGGCCGGTAATGATCGAGACACCGCCCTCGCTTCGGGCCGGCACCAACGAGATCCTGGTAACCGCCAGCCCGCCGCTGGAAGAAGGGTCGGCGGCGCACGGCATCCGGGTCCGGGTCCTGGACCGGCGCCAGCCGATCGTTGACCGGACCATCTGGGCCGACGGCGGCGCGCGTGTCTCCGGTGTCGTCTCATTCGAACTGAACGCGGGAGGGCTCGATGAACGCTGAACAACGCTGGGTCATCGAAGTCGATCACCTGACGGTCAGCTACCAGGCCCGGGCGGCCCTGCTCGACGTCAGCGTGCGCATCGAAGGCGACCAGCTGGTCGGCGTCATCGGTCCGAACGGCGCCGGCAAATCGACGTTTATCAAGGCCATCCTCGGCTTCGTCAAAGCCGATATCGGCAGCGTCCGGATCAACGGCCGGGACGCCCGATCGGTCAAGGGCGAGGTCGCCTATGTGCCGCAGCGCGGCACGGTGGACTGGGATTTTCCGATCACCGTCGAGGAAGTGGCGGTCATGGGCCGCTACCAGCAGATCCCCTGGTATCGCTCACCCACCGCCATCGACCGGGAGGCGGCTCGGGAAGCGCTGGCCATGGTGCGCATGGAAGACCTGGGCCACCGCCAGATCGGCGAGTTGTCCGGCGGTCAGCAGCAGCGGGTCTTCATGGCCCGAGCCCTGGCCCAGGGCAGTGACATCCTGTTGCTCGACGAACCGTTTGCCGGCGTCGACGCAGCCACCGAACGGGCCATTCTCGACGTACTGGAACGGGCCAAGCGGGCCGGCAAGACCCTGGTCGTGGTCCATCACGACCTGTCCACGGCCGCCGAATATTTCGACAAGCTGATCCTGATCAAGCAGCGCCTTTACGCCTACGGCCCACCGCGCACGGTCCTGCGCGAGGACCTGCTCAGCAAGGTCTACGAAGGACGCCTGCGAATCTTCAGCAGCGTCGTCGGCCAGGAGGAAGACTGATGCTCTACGACCTCTTCATCCTGCCGCTGACGGAAACATATTTCCAGAAGGCCCTGATCGGCGGCTGCATCGTCGCCATCGTCGCCGGGGTGGTCGGCTGCCTCGTCGTGCTGCGGCGCATGGCCTTTCTCGGCGACGCCCTGTCCCATGCGATGATCGCCGGCGTCGCCGGCGGCTATCTGGTGATGAAGCTGCTCTTCGGCCTGGAGGCCCACGCCCCGGGCATGCTGCTGGGCTCGCTGCTGGCCGCGATCGCCACCGTGGCCCTGATCAGTTTCGTGGCCAGGATCTCCCGGGTCAAGGAAGATACCGCCATCGGCATCATGTACACCGGCATCTTCGCCCTCGGCGTCGTGGTCGTCTCGATCTTCCGGCACTATATCCATATCGACCTGATGCATTTCATCATGGGCGACATCCTCGGCGTCGCCGATGCGGATCTCTGGGTCAGCGCCTTTGCCGGTGCGTTCGTGCTCAGCCTGCTGATCCTGTTTTTCCGGCACTTCCAGCTGGCCACCTTCGACCCGGTGATGGCCGCGTCGATCGGCTTGCCGGTGCTGCTGCTCGACTACCTGCTGACCATCTGCGTTTCCCTGGTCGTGGTCAGCGCGGTGAGCATGGTCGGCGTGATCCTGGTGGTGGGCCTGCTCATCACCCCGGCCGCCACCGCCTACCTGCTCTGCGACCGGCTCGACCGGATGATGTGGCTGGCCGCGCTGTTCGGCATGACCAGCATCATCGGCGGCCTCTATCTCTGCGTCTGGCTCGATTCCGCCGGCGGCGGCGCCATCATGCTGTTCTGCACCCTGCAATTCCTCGTCGTCCTGGCGGTGGCTCCGAAGTATGGCCTGCTGGCCCGCTGGCTGCGCCTGCGCAACCTCATCCCGCAACAGATCGTCGAAGACATTCTGACCACCATCCTGCGCTATGACCGAGCGGCCCCGCTGTCGGTGATCCGCACCTATGTCGAGAACGGCAAGGGACTGCAACGGGCGCTGTCACGCATGGTCCGGGACGGGCTCCTGGAGGAGACCGAAGGCGGCTATCGGCTCACCGCCGCCGGGGAGCAGGAAGCGGGCAAGGTGCTGCGGGCCCATCGCCTCTGGGAGGCCTACCTGGCAACCATCGGCACCCCGGCCGCCGAAGTCCATTCCACCGCCCACCAATTGGAACATCTCGGCGGCGACGCCGTCGATTACCTCGACGAAAAGCTGGGCCGGCCGAAGGTCGGCCCGCACGGCAATCCCATTCCCTGAAAATGATGCCACTGTGGTTGCCGATTGACCAAACGGGCAAAACGGTTTCGGCCAGATGCCGCCGATGATACCCGCCGGCCAGTCGGTCAGGGTGGTCGTCGGACTGCTGTTCGACACCACGCGCCGCATCCTGATCGCCCGGCGCGCCGCCGATAAACGCTACGGCGGCCTGTGGGAGTTTCCCGGCGGCAAGGTGGAACCCGGCGAATCGGACCCGGCCGCCCTGCGACGCGAGATGCGCGAGGAACTCGATGCGCCGATCGTCATCGATCGGGTCTTCAACGGCTATCACTTCGCCTTTGGCCGGCTTTCGGCCGAATTCGTGCCGATATCCGGCACCATCGTCCCGGCCGATATCACACTGCTGGAGCATGACGATCACCGCTTCATCACCATCGACGAGATCGCCGCCTTCCCCTTTGCACCCTATGACAATCGTGCCATAACAATGCTCAGAAACGGTCTGGTCTGACCGTAATACCAAAATACCAGAGACTCACTGCGATCGAATATATTACTGTAATAAATGATTTTATCACCTGTCGAACCGTCACGGAACGCTCTGCGATTACCGACAATGCTCTGACTTTTTGACCAGGGACTGGTCGATCAAAAGCACTGATACTTGTTTTCATTCCCTGAATTCACTTGTGGTAATGGCGAGATGATTATAAAGTGTACAAAACAGCAAAACGACAGGTTACGTTGAATAATAGCCTTTCCGGTCACCCCCGGGTTGACCGGAAACAAGAGTTTTTCACGATAGCCGACACTATCCACCGGAGAGGAGGTCTCAATGGATTTGTTTGAATTTTCCATTCAGATGGAAAAAGATGCCGAAGCGCTTTATCGCAAAATGGCTGATAATACCCCGGCCCCCGGGGTGAAAAAGGTCCTGCTGCTGCTTGCCGAGGATGAGGTCAAGCACCGCAAGGCCATCGAGCAATTGCAGAAGAAGCTGGACGTCGAGCCGCAGGAAGGCGTGGCATTGGATATCAAGACCGTTTTTGACGAGCTGAAGCAGGACAATGATTTCACGTCATTATCGGAAGATGCGATTGAAGACTACCGCAAGGCCGCAGAAATCGAAAAGCGCGGCATCGCCTTCTACGAGGAAAAGTTCGCGGAGGCGACCGACCCGACCAGCAAGCAGCTGTTCAAGACCCTGATGAAGCAGGAGACCTACCATCTCAGAACCTGTGAAAACCTGCTGGACATGGTCCAGAAGCCGGAGTGGTGGGTGGAAAACGCCGAGTTCAATCCGAGAGACAACAACGAGTATTAACCGCTGCCACCGTCCGCATGCGGGCAGGTAACTGTCCGCATGCGGGCTCTCGAGGAGTCCGTCCCGCCCATCAATTCCACCCTACAGATCGTCACGCTGTCTTTGTTGTTGCCGGGCCCGATAACTAACCCGGTGATCGTAAAAGAACCGGATCCGCTCCAGGAGCTGCCGCGTTCTCCGCCGCATTTTCCGCCTGGCGAAAAAGCCGATATAACTTGATAACGGAACAGCTTCGTTGTTGTCAAAACGGCCTTTAAGATCCAGCGCAACGGCTCGATAGCTCCCGTCTCGCTGCAGAACTAGGGCGATGTTTTTCGGGTTGAGATCAAAAAGGCGGATATCGCGCTCAAGGAGAAATCGACCAAAACTATCGGCGACGGCAAGGACCTGCTCGATGTCGCAGGTATCGTCGTAGACGATGATATCGTAGATGGAACGGGCAATGACGCCACGTGCGTCACGAATGCAATCGCAGACCAACCCGGTCCCGCGATCGGTGGCGACAAAGCCGTGGCAATGACTGATGCAGGACAATCGGCCATGGCGGCGAATCAACTCCCGGTAGCCTCGCCACTCCTTGCGATTGGCCGCCTGGTCGGCACCGCCGCCGGCCGGCACCTTGACCACCAGCGACCTCTCGGCAGGATGGCGAAAGCAGAGACGGCCCCGGCCGCGATTAATCAGCAGTTTGTCGCCGAGCACCAGCGGTTCCGCCGAACCCGTGTTGCCGGTATCCTCCTGCTGCCGGGCCACGGCTCACAGATCTCCGGTGCGATCGGGGTTGGCCATGCCGCGCCAGACCATGGCGAACATGACCCCGGCCTGACCGGCCAGACTTTCCTGCCGGCCGCGCAGAATCCACATGAAGAAACTGCGCTGGACGAAGCCCATCAGAAAATCGAGCAAAACACCGGCTCTGACGTGCGGATTGAGTATCCCCTCGCGCTGGCCCTGCTTGAGCACCTCGATCATCAAACCCATCATCCGTGGCTGGGCGAAGGTCTGGTCGGCCATCCAGGTGTTCATCGGCAAGGTCATAAAGACGATGCGTCCGAGGCCGACATGCCGCTCATAGTAATCGAGCTGCAGCCAGAAGACCTTGCGCAGCTTTTCCTTCAGGTCCTCGATGCCCTGCAGGTGGTCGACGATCCGGTCGGTCAGCTTGCCCATCCAGATGTCGACGAAGGCGAAGACCAGCCGCTCTTTACTGCCGTAATGCTTGTAAATCGTCGTGAAACTCACCCCGGCCTTCTTGGCCACATCGCGGATGCTGGCCTGGTGAAAATCAGCGTTGGAAAAAACGTCCAGCACGGCCAGCTCGAGACGTTCGTGGACATCAGGGTGTAAAGCTCTGGTCATGGTACCTGCCGACTGCTCTGGAGATAAAAGCTGTTATCCGTCTACCGGATGATCGTTTTTACCGTAAATCCGCCGTCTGTCAATGGCCAAAAAGCGACAGCAGCACCCCGGCCGAGACGGCCGAACCGATGACACCGGCGACATTGGGTCCCATCGCGTGCATCAGCAGGAAATTGGTCGGGTCCTCTTTGCCGCCGACCACCTGCGATACCCGGGCCGCCATCGGCACCGCCGAGACCCCGGCCGAACCGATCAGCGGGTTGATGCCGGTCCTGGACAGCTTATTCATCAGTTTGGCCAGCAATACGCCCGAAGCGGTGCCGATACCAAAGGCGACAACACCGAGCGCCAGAATGGCCAGGGTCTCCACCTTCAGGAATTGCTCGGCGGTGGCCGTCGCCCCGACGGTGACCCCGAGAAAAATGGTGATGATGTTGATCAGCGCGTTTTTTGCGGTATCCTCCAGCCGACCGACCACCCCGCATTCCCGAAAAAGATTGCCGAGCATCAGCATACCGACCAGGGTCGCCGCGGCCGGCACGATCAGGCTGACGATAATGGTGACGATGATCGGGAAGAGAATTTTCTCCTTTTTCGAAACGGGCCGCAGCTGGCTCATCCGGATGCCCCGCTCCGCTTTGCTGGTCAGCAGCTTCATGATCGGCGGCTGGATGATCGGCACCAGGGCCATATAAGAGTAGGCGGCGATGGCGATGGCCCCGAGCAGGTGCGGCGCCAGTTTGGCAGAGAGAAAGATCGCGGTCGGACCGTCGGCCCCGCCGATAATACCGATCGACGCGGCTTCCTGGGCGGTGAACAAGCCGGAGGCGATGGCCCCGATAAAGGTGATGAAGATACCGAACTGGGCCGCCGCGCCGAGCAGCAGGGATCGAGGGTTGGCGATGAGCGGCCCGAAGTCGGTCATCGCGCCGACCCCGAGAAAGATCAACGGCGGAAAAATACCCAGGTGATCTCCCTGAAACAGGTAATAGAGCAAGCCGCCCGGCTCGACGGTATGAACCGCCGCGGCGGTGATTTCCAGGACCGGCGACTTCATCAGGCCGGCAAAGGGAAGATTGGTGAGCAGCACCCCGAAGGCGATCGGCACCAGCAGCAGCGGCTCGAAGCCGTGGGCAATGGCGAGGTAGAGCAGCAGGCAGGCCACGCCGATCATCAGGATCGCCCCAAAACTGAGGCCGTAGACGCCGGTCGTCCGGCAGAACTCCAGTAAAGCCGCGCCCATGGCTGTCCCTCCACGATCAGGTCAGAACGACCAGCACATCGCCGGCGTTGACCGAGGCCCCCTTGACGACCCTGACCTCGCCGACGACCCCGTCGGCCGGCGCAACCACCTCGTTGGCCATTTTCATCGCCTCGAGGATGAGCAGGGTCTGTCCCCTGGTCACGCGGTCGCCCGAATTCACCAGCACTCCGACAATGGTACCCGGCATCTGGGCAATGATATCGCCGGCCGGCGTTATCCCGGCCGGCCGGCTGGGCATCTGGCCCGCCGGCGGTGCAGGGCTCGACCCAGCAACCCGCGGCCCCGGGACCGCAGCCTCGGGTGAGGCGGCTTCCGAGCCGGCGATTTCCTCGATTGCAACTTCGAATTCACTGCCGTTGACTACCACCCTGAATCGTCTCATTGCTCGTCCTCCAGCCGTCTCAACTCATTGCTCGGTCAATCGCCGCTGCGCAGCCCCTCTACCAGGCCGACCCGTCCCCAGGACGGCCTCTGGTCCTCCACCCGTTTGATCTCCCTGACAACGAGGGTATCCGGCGATGTCCTCAAGGCCAGGGCCAGCGCCGCGGTAATCGCGGCCACCGTGTCCGGGCCGATCGCTCCGGAGGCCTGAATTTCCACCGGCTCAGCCGGCTGCCCGGCGACCTGGGGCGCCGGCTGAGCCGTCAGCCTGCCCAGCAGCACGATGACGCCATGCAGCACCACCAGGGCGAGAAGGGTAATACCCATGCCGAGCATGGTGGCGACCAGGCCGGCCAGCATCTTGTCTCCAAACCCCAGGGTACCGATGGTCGCCGGATCGGCGAATCGTGTCAGCAATTCACTGATATCCATCTCGCCCTCCTGTCTACAGCGGCATATTGCCGTGCACCTTGGCCGGACGACGCTCCCGCTTGCCGGCAAGCATGGCCAGACCGTCAATGATCCGCTGGCGGGTCGTCCGGGGTTCGATCACATCATCGACGAAGCCGCGCTCGGCGGCCTTGTACGGGGTTGCGAACTCCGCCTCGTAATCCTCGAGAATCTGCTGCCGGGCTGCCTGCTTGTCCTCGGCTCGCTCCAGATCCTTTTTGAAAATGATATTGACCGCTCCCTCCGAACCCATGACCGCAATTTCGGCGGTCGGCCAGGCAAAAACCAGATCGGCCCCGAGTGATTTGGAACACATGGCCACATAGGCGCCGCCGTAGGCCTTGCGGGTAATGACCGTGAGTTTCGGCACGGTCGCTTCACTGTAGGCATAGAGGATCTTGGCGCCGTGACGGATGATGCCGCCATATTCCTGCGCGGTGCCGGGCAGAAAACCGGGCACATCGACAAAGGTCAGCAGCGGGATATTAAAGGCGCTGCAGGTTCTGATAAAACGGGCCGCCTTGTCGCCGGCATCAAGGTCGAGACAGCCGGCCATCACCGACGGCTGGTTGGCGATAATCCCGACCGGGCGGCCGTCGATCCGGGCCAACACGGTGAGCAGATTGGGAGCGAACAGCCTCTGGTATTCGAGAAACCGGCCGTCGTCCACGAGCAGCCTGATGATCTCGTGCATGTCATAGGGCTTGTTCGGATTCTCCGGGATCATCGTATCGAAGGCCTCGATCATCCGGTTCGGATCGTCCTCCGGGGCGGCCCGTGGCGGCGTTTCCATATTGTTGCCGGGCAGATAGCCAAGCAGCTCGCGGATCGCGGCCAGGCAATCGCGATCGGAATCGGCAATGAAGTGGGCATTGCCGCTGACCTGGTTATGGGTCAGCGCCCCGCCGAGGTCCTCGGCGCTGACCTGCTCCCCGGTGACGGTGCTGATGACGTGCGGACCGGTAATAAACATCTGCGAGGTCCGATCGACCATGAAAATGAAGTCGGTCAGGGCCGGCGAGTAGACGGCACCGCCGGCGCACGGGCCCATGACCGCGGATATTTGCGGGATCACGCCGGAGTAGATGGCGTTGCGATAAAAAATCTCGCCATAACCGGACAATGCGTCCACCGCTTCCTGGATGCGGGCGCCGCCGGAATCGTTGAGCCCGACGATCGGCGCCCCGACCTTGACCGCCGCATCCATCGCCTTGACCACCTTGCGGGCATGCATCTCGCCGAGCGCCCCGCCGGTAACGGTAAAATCCTGGGAGAACGCGTAGACAAGCCGGCCGTCCACCCGGCCATAGCCGGTAACCACCGATTCGCCCTCGAAGCCGAGCTTATCCATGCCGAAATTGGTGCAGCGGCAGGCGACAAAGGCGTCGAGTTCGACAAATGAGTGGGCGTCGAACAGGTGCAGGAGCCTCTCGCGGGCGGTCAGCTTGCCCTTTTGATGTTGCTTGTCGATTCGTTCCTGCCCACCGCCAAGCGAGATTCTCTGCCTCTTTCGGCGAAGCTGGTCAATCTTGTCATTTTGCATGGGGGGCTTCCTCCCAGCGGATAACTCTCCCGCACGGCCATCCCGTCAATTCGTTAATGAACAGTTGTTACCCTTGTATATCTCCCATTACTATTCGTAATTATATTGTTTTTATATATATAAGTTTTAATGAACATAATAATCTTGTAATGATGTTATCTTTTCCTACCGCATTCGGCCGAACATTGTCAATAAAAAATATGTGCCCGGATCGGCTTCGCCTCCGGAAAAGAGCCAAAACGAACGATAGCGGAAATCAGCTGGATACCTTTCCGATGCAGGATAACGGCAGACCGGTCTGCCGGCGGAGCAGCAGAACCGGCGGGTTCGACAAGCGTTCTGGAGCGAGGGCGGGTCGTCCCGGCAACCGGGGGACGACCCGCGGCGGAGGAAGGGCGGAAAATCAGCGTGTTACGGCAACGGCTACCGCCTTTTTCTCAGGAGCCTGGCCAAAGATCCACGGAACGAGTCGGATATACCAGGCCGCCGACTGAATCTGAAAAACATAGGCCAGCGCGATCAGCAGCGCAATCGTCGACCCGTCGCGACCAAATGCCGTCATCGCAATGGCCAGTGCGATGGACAGATCACGCATGACCACGCCGAAGACCATGGCAATGGCGTCTTCCCGGCAGAAAAAGAGTTTTCCGATCACCGACAGCACCACGTAATTGAGCAGGTAGAAGACCACCAGCGGCGCGGCGATAACCAGCAGGTCACTGGGATCGGCAAGGATGGTCTTGGCTTTCAGGGCCATCGCGACAAAGGCGATCATCGTCACGCCCAATGCCGAAAACGGCGGGAATAAGGGCTTGTAGACCTCAGCCCAGGCCGCGGCCCCGTGTTTTTTGATCAGGTAGCGCTGCGTCAGCAGACCGGCGATCAACGGGACGAAGACGAACAAACAGATCTGCCGGAACATGTGCAGCATGTCGACATGCACGGTGGCGCCCATGAACACCCTGGTATAGACCGGCGCCGCCAGCGCACCGATGATCAGGCCGAAGACCAGCATCTTGGTGGCCGCCTCCTTGTTGCCGCCGGCAAAACCGGTCCAGGAGATGGTCATCCCCGAAGCCGGCAGCACCCCGATCAGAAACAAGCCGACCGCCCACAGACCGTACTTCATCTCCTCTCCCTGCAGGAAGAGTTTGCCGAGAACGTAGACGACCAGCGGAATGAGCAGGAAGTTGATCACCTGCGTGGTCACCTGCAGCCGGGCATCATGGCCGGAAAAAATGCTGCGTACCTGCAGGGTGGCCATCATCGGGTAGACCATGACAAAGGTTATCGGGATAATGAGGGTCTTGAGCGGCGCGGCATCAAAGAGAAAGCCGCCGCCCACCAGACCGAGAATCATCGCGATCGGGATGGCCCAGACCAGGTTCTTCTGCAGGATGCGCAATAGCTTGATCATACTGCTGCTCCTTGCCGGATATCCGGTGTGAATTCTTCAGGCGCCGCAGAGACCTCTGAACAGGCGGCGGCCTCGTCGATCATCGCGATGATCTTCTGATAGGTTTCGGCCAACGAGTCGGGAAACGCCGGGCATTTCACCAGGGAAGTGATGGTCTCCCGGCAATAATGATGAAACCGCACTTTGGTCGCCTGTTCATCGCTGAAGACCATGACGAACTTGGGCATCAGGATAGCTCGCTCCGGATTGGCCTGCAGGCTGCCGGCCGCCTTGTCCGGCCTGCAGACCTGCAGCATGTGCAGATCGAAGCCCTCGTCAACGGCGGCGCCGTGGTCGCGGAAGACCCGGGCCATATCCATATGACTCTCGTTGGCCACGACAAATCCCCGGCGGCCGGCGACCTCTTTGAAATCGGCAGCAAAGCGGGCCGGACTTTTCTTCGTTTCTGCGCAATAGAGGTGATCGGTGGTCATCATCGTTCTCCTTTCAACATGGTCGGTGAGCAAGAAATGGGCGGTGGCTGCCGGACACCACTGGCAGCGTGCCGCTACCGCCGTCGTGCGCTCCTTACTAACAAGAACCATGCCACGTGGCTCGTCGGCGACGAAATATCTGGACAAATCACATTCAAGATACTGATTTTTTAGTAATAAAATGAAGCAAGAAGAGAATCCGGAGAGGGTGAAACCAAACGATCTGAGAGGCGAGGAGTCACGTTTGTAACGTTACGAACGTTACCTGTAACGTTACCAGGCGATGACAGGTCCTCCGGGAAGGAAGATTCAGCGGGATGTCGTATTTTCCCGCCGCAACGGGATATTGTATTTTTTCATATATTTCCAGATTGCCGTGCGGCTCAGGCCGACCCGGCGGGCCACTTCGGCCTTGTTCCACCCGCAGTCGTCGAGCAGCTCGAGCAATACCGTTCTGGACAACGGCGACCGAACGGCGCTCGCCGGCCCGCCTGGAGTCCGCGGAACACCGTTCGGCGCCGGAGTGTGCCGCAGCTCGACGGGCAAATCGTCCACGTCGATCCGGTCGCCGCCGCACAGCACGAAGGCGTGCTCGATGGCGTGTTCGAGTTCCCGGACATTGCCCGGCCAGTCATACTCGAGGAACAGGCGCATCACCGCCGGGGCGGCATCAACGATATGCCGGCCCGTCTTTTTATTGAATGCATCGACAAAGTGACTGGTCAGCAGCGGTATATCCTCCCGGCGTTCGCGAAGAGGCGGGATAATAATGGGAAAGACCTTCAGCCGGTAATACAGGTCCTCGCGAAACCTCCCCTCCCTGACCAGGGCGGCAATGTCCCGATGGGTGGCGGTGATAATGCGGATATCGATGGGGCGGCGCCGCGATTCACCGACCCGCTCGATCTCATGTTCCTGCAGCACCCGCAATAGCTTGACCTGAATGAGAGGGCTCAGGTCACCGATTTCATCGAGAAACACCGTCCCGCCGGCGGCCTCTTCGAAACGACCCATACGATCGCGCAGGGCACCGGTATAAGCGCCCTTGACATGACCGAACAATTCACTCTCCAGCAAGGTCTCGCTGAGCGCGCTGCAGTTCACGGTAACAAGCGGTTGCCGGCTGCGCGGGCTGCGAAAATGAATGGCACCGGTAACCAATTCCTTGCCGGTGCCGCTCTCACCCCGGATGGCCACGGTTACCTCGCTGGCCGCCGCCGCCTCGATCGATTTGAAGACGCCGCGCATGGCCGTGCTCTTGCCGATGATCTTGTCGAGCCGGTGCATTTCACCGAGCCGCAGCGACGCCTCTTCGGCTCGTCGCCGCACCCGGTTGAGCTCGGTCAGGTCGGTGATGGTTTCGACGACGCCGAGAATCCGGCCGCCCTCGTCGCGAACCACGCTGGCATTTTTGATGACCGGTACGTCATGGCCGAGTTTGTGGCGCACCTGGCACTCTTTGGCCTCGGCGGAGTCCCGCTCGAAAATCCGGCAGCGTCGAATGTCGGCCGGGCAACTGGTCCCGAAACAATGACTGCAACTGAGAATCGCGCAGGTCCGCCCCACCGCCTCGCCGGCCGAGTAGCCGCTGATCCGCTCCATCGATCGGTTCCAGGAGGTGATCAGGCCCTGCTCGTCCATGGTAAAAACACCGTCGGCCATTGAATCGATAATGCGGCCGACGAAGCGCTGATCCAAGTTGTCGAGCTGTTTTTCGTCCATGAATATCAAGAGCGGTCTTCGACAAATACCCCGATCGTCCCGGCCGGGCCTGAAAAACGGGATGCACCGGAAAAAAAGAACGATATAAGCACAATGATTTGCGCTTCCCGTTCAGGGTAACTATACTCCAATCAGTTTATCTCGTAAACACAGGGTCCCCGTCCTCCCTGCGTCCATGACGAAGCGGCAAAAAGCACGGAAGAGCGTTCAATGATCAGCGAAAACGTCTACAACCAATATCTGGAAGCCCTGCTGCGCGGCGACAGCAACACCTGCCTGAAGATGGTCGGCGGGCTGCTCGGCGAGCAGGTCCGGCCCGTTGCTCTTTACGTCGAGCTGCTGCAGCGATCGCTCTACCAGGTCGGAGAATTATGGGAGCACAACCGGGTCTCCGTGGCTACCGAGCACTTGGCCACCGCCATCACCGAGCGGATCCTGGCGGCAATCTACCCGTCGCTTCTCGGTGAGACACCACCACCCGGCCGCACGGCCATCATCTGCTGTTCGGCCAACGAATACCATCAGATCGGCGCCCGCATGGTTGCCGATCTGATGGAAAGCACCGGCTGGAACACGTCGTTTCTCGGCGCCAACACCCCGATCGACGACCTGCTCGGCATGATCGAGGAGCGCTCCCCGGATTTCGTCGGCCTATCGGTCAGTCTTTATTTCAATATGGCCGCGCTGCACCACGTAATCGATCGGGTCCACGGCAATTACCGCAACCTTGAGATCATCGTCGGCGGGCAGGCATTCCGCTGGGGCGGAGGCGATATCGCCCTCCGCCACCCGCGGGTGACCTATATCCCGTCACTCACAGTCCTTGAACAGACCATCACGGCAGCCTGACGAGTGATGAACGGCGACCTGCACCGCACCGCGAGCCATTACCTGGCCCATCACGCACCGCTTATCTACCTGCTGGTGGACGCCGCCGGCTCCATCGTCGAGGCCAATCCCTGCAGCCGTACCCTGCTTGGTGAGCCGGCGGTTACGGGCCAGGTGACCGATATCTTTGTGCGCTTCGACCAACCGGCCATCGACATCACCCACCTGCGCCGACAGCCGGAGACTCCGGTTATGCTCAGCGTATCGACCGCAGCGGGGCTGCCGGAAAGCTTTTTGTTTCATTTCCTGCCGGCCGGCGACCATACCTTGCTTCTTGGCGCCGCGGACATCCTGGAAAACCAGCGGCTCCAGCGTGAACTCCTCGATCTGAACCACCACTTGGGCGAATTGACCAGGGAGTTGCAGAAAAAGAATCACCAACTCGCCGAACTCAACCAGCTCAAGAACCGTTTTCTCGGAATGGCCGCCCACGACCTGCGTAAACCGGTGAGCGGGGTCCTCGCCTACAGCGAGTTTCTTATCGACGAGACGGAAACACTACTCAACGAGGAGCACCGCGGTTTCCTGCAGACCATCCACGACTCCACCGCCCTGATGCGCCGGTTGATCGACGATTTCCTCGATGTATCCCTGATCGAATCCGGTCACTTCCCGCTGCACCTCCGCCCGGTGGACGTCGCCAAACCGCTCGAGCACTGCGTTGAACTCCACGCCATCATGGCCCGGAAACGCGGCATCTCTTTGCGCATGCAACGACCGTCGGCACCGATCGTTGCGCCGATCGACCGCTACAAGATCGAACAGGTGTGCAACAATCTGATCGCCAACGCGATCGAACACGCGCCGGACCACTCCGCGGTGGACATCCAGCTGGACAGGATCGGCACCAATTGGCGCGTCTCTGTAACGGATAGCGGCCCCGGACTCGACAGTGATGAAGCCGCCGGCCTCTTCCACCCCTTTGGCCGGGGGAAAGCGGCCAAGGCAGGCGCCTCCCGCTCGACCGGACTCGGTCTGGCCATCTCGAAAAAAATCGTCACCGCCCACGGCGGCACCATCCGGGTCGACAGCCGGCCGGGTCACGGTGCCTGTTTCGGTTTTACCATTCCGATCCACCACGACCACCAGGAGGAGCAATCATGACCCGCGAGGAACTGATCGCCGATGCCGCCCAGCTCAAGCAGCCGTCCGCCGAGGCGGCCGCCGCCTTTTCTGAAAAGCGGGAGCTGCTGGCCGCCGCGGTCAACCGCGCCATGGCTCAACGGCCCGATCTGGAGAAACTGGTGGGCCCGGCCGGCCGGTTGATGAGCGAGGACAACAACCGCAATTTCGCCCTTTTCATGGAGTCGCTGTGGCGGGACTATCGCCCCGAAATCCTGGTCGACACCGCCCTGTGGGTCTTCAGAACGTACCGCTGGCACGGGTTCGCGCCGATCTATTGGCCGGCGAACCTCAACACCTGGCGGGAACATCTTGGTGCCGAACTGTCGGCATCGGTCTATGCCGAAATCGGTCCGTTCTACGTCTGGCTGATTATCCATATCCCGATTTTCACGGCCTTGTCCGATATCGACCCGATCGACACATCAATGCCTTTGTCTTTCAACCTTCATGGAACGTGAAACAATGCCTGCCGACCTTACCATCCTTGTCGTCGACGACACCCCGGAACTGCTGCATGCCACCACCCGCGTGCTGCGCTCGACCGGCGCCACGGTCCTCGAGGCAGTCGACGGCCACAGCTGCCTGGCGGCCGTTCGCCGGCACCGCCCCGACCTGGTGCTGCTCGATGTGGAACTGCCTGATCTGCTCGGTTACGACATCTGCCTCCAGATCAAAAGCGACGAATCGCTCAAAGCCGTCTACGTGGTCATGCTGTCGAGCACCATGACCACCTCGGACGACCAGTCTCAGGGCCTGGAGAGCGGCGCCGACGGCTATATCACCCGGCCGCTGCCCAACAGGGAACTGCTCGCCCGCGTCAAGTCAATCGCACGGATCATCCGGGCCGAGCGGGAGCGCGACCGGCTGATCACTCAGCTGCAGCAGGCGCTGGAGACCATCAAGACCCTGAGCGGCATGCTGCCCATTTGTGCCAGCTGTAAAAAGATCCGCAACGACACCGGCTACTGGGAGGAAGTGGAGTCCTATGTCAAACGCCACTCCGACGCCCAGTTCACCCACGGCATCTGCCCGATCTGCGCCAAAAAGCTCTACGGCGATCTCTGTGATGAAGATGACCGGTAGTCGGTAACACCCCCGATCACACTTTGAACCTGCCGACCATCTCGTGCAGATTCTCCGCCAGCGCCGACAACTCGCGGGCACTCTCCCGAACCTGGCCGCTACTGTCATTCATTTCCTTGGCCGAATCGTTGACCATGGCAATCTCCCGGGTGATCTCCCCGGCGACCGTTGAGCTCTGAGCCACGTTCTCGTTGACTTCGGCAATGCCCTGGGAGGCCTGGGAGATATTGTTCGAGATCTCCTGGGTGGCGGCGGTCTGCTGTTCGACGGCAGTGGCTATGGTGGCGATGATTTCATTGACGTCGTTGATCACCTTGGTGATTTCCTTGATTTCTACCACCGTTGCATCGGTTGACTCCTGAATACCGTTGATCTGGGTGCGAATGGACAACGTCGATTCCGCCGTCTGCTTGGCAAGCTCCTTGATTTCATTGGCCACGACGGCAAACCCCTTGCCCGCTTCGCCGGCCCGGGCTGCTTCGATGGTTGCGTTGAGCGCCAGCAGGTTGGTCTGTTCCGAAATTTCGGTAATGGCCTCGGTCACCTTGCCGATCGCCTGAGCCGCCTCGCCGAGGGCCATCATTTTTTCCGAAGCGGTGTTCGCCTGTCCGACCGCCTGGCTCGAAACGGCACGCGCGCTTTCAGCGTTCTCGGCAATTTCCCGGATAGTCGCGGACATCTCTTCGGAGGCCGAAGCCACCATGTTGGAATTGGTGGCCGACTCTTCCATGGCCGCCGATACGTTGTTCAGATTACTCGACATCTCTTCCACCGCGGTGGCGACCGTGCCGGCATTGCCGGCGGTCGTTTCGGCGGTTGACGTCAATTGTTCGGAAATGGCCGACAGCTCCGTGGACGATGAGGACAGTGTGCCCACCCCGGTGGTGATATCCTTGATCATCGCCTGCAGTTTTTCCATGAACTGGTTGAATCGCAGGGCCAGCTGACCGATCTCGTCACCGCCGGTTACCGCCAGCCGCACCGTCAAGTCGCCTTCACCCTGAGCCAGTTCGGTGAGATTGTCGACCACGGTGCGTACCGGTTTGACGATGGCTCCGGCCAACAGCAGCGCCAGGCCGACAATAATCGCCGCACCGACCAGGCCGATCACCAGCATGATCCATTCCAATGTTGTTATCGCCGCAAAGGCCTCGGCCTCGTCGATCTCGGCCAGGATCGCCCAGGTAACATCGCCAACGGCCAGCGGCGCGTAAGCGCTCAGTACCGAACTACCGTTATAATCCAGTACGACATCGGTTCCACTGGTTCCCGCCAATGCCCGCCGGGCCGCCTCGGTGTCCACTTTGCCCCGCTCCGGATCGGCAAACGATGCCTTGACCGAATGGTACTGCGGGTCGAGATAGCTGTCCGAACGCATCAGCAGGTCCTCGCCGATCAGATAGCTCTCACCGGTCTCACCCATTCCGTCACGCTGGGTCATAATCGCGTTGATCGCTTCCAGCGACAATTGCAGGGCCACCACCAGTTCGACCTCGCCGTTGTGCAGCAGCGGCTCGGCGATAAAAGCGGCCGGTTCGTCATTGCTCGGTGCGTAAGGGGCAAAGTCACTAACAGCGTAGGCCTTGCGCTGCAGAGCCGTCCCGGTCAGCTGGCCCAGGCCGGAATCGGCATAGGGACCGCTGAGCATGTTGGTGCCGTAGTCCGCCTCTCGGGCCACCGTATAGAAAACCTGGCCGGCCGGATGGATCAGAAAGAGATCGTAGTAGCCGTATTGTTCTATATAGCGGGAAAAATAATCCTGCCCGCTGCCGAGACCGGGAACGATCGCCTCTTCCAGGTCGATCTTGGAGACACTGGCCCAGTTCACCCCTTCGATCCGCAGCGGATCATAGGCAACCAGCACCAATTTGCCGGCACTGTCGGTAAACACCTCAACGCCGCTCTTGCCGGCAAGGGCTGCTTCGATATAGGGCGTGGAAATCGGGTAGCCGACCACGTAGTCCCCATCCCCCATGGTCTGCATATCGCTGCGAAAGGCGACGGTTTCCTCCCTCTTGCCGACCAGATAGGTCTCGCCGCTACGGCCCATGCCCTCGCGCTGCTGGACAATCGCGTTGGTCTTATCGGTTGGGATCTGGAAGGCCAGCATGCCAAGCAGCATGCCCGCTTCATTACGGATCTGGGTCATCATGAAGGCGGCCTGATCGCCGTTTGACGGAGCATACGCCTCAAAATCGGCAACCACGATGTCGTCAGCCCCAGCGTTACGAGCACGGGCATAGGCCTTGCCGAGGCCGGAATCTTTCAATTCGCTGTCCGGAATCACCATGCCGAGATCAGACTCACGGGTCACCGTATAGACCACGTCGCCGTCTTCATGGATCAAGAAGATATCGTACCAGCCGTAGCGCTCCATAATCGTCCTCAGGCGCGGGTCGTAGCGCTCGGCCAGGCGCAGATAGTCGGCGGTCAGGACCCGGTCCCCGGAATCTTCGAAGCTGCGATCAAAATCAGAGAGCGCCTGCCGGATAAAGGGATCGTCCCGCAGGCTCCGCAGTTGCGCGGTCATCGCCTGGAAATAGTCCTCGACCTGGGATTTCTTCAGTTGCTGAACCGCCCTGAGTTTCGATTCCGCCTCGTCTTGCAGGGAATTGACCGTTTCCAGCAACACCCCCATGTCCCCCTGGCGCTCAGCAAAAAAACGCTGAATCTGCGCTTTCTTGATCTCCCGGACCACGGTCAACTGGTTGAATGCCTGCTCGGAGAGCGCATCTCCCGCTTTCCACACGGCAATCAGACTGATGACGGCAAAGGGCAGCACACCCACGGCGAGAAAGGCGAGCAGCAACTTTTTCCCCAATGACATTCGCTTGAACAATCCGGTGGAACCCATCTCTTTCATCACTCCCTCCCCCTCATCGGTTGATTCAGCTGTTCACGCCATCCCTCGCGCTCTGTTGCCTCCCGCGGCCGGTGAAATTGTTTCCCCGCCCCGGGCCCTGGTCCGCACCTCCTCGATGACGATGCGGACCGTATTTTCATGGTACATGGTGGTTATCAGCATATCGACGATCTCTTCTTCTCTGGTCATAAAGACCCGGCGCCGCCGCCTCTGCCTGTCGTGCATGGTCTCCATGACCAGCTTACGGACCGTGCAGGCGGCGCAGTGGATGGTCTGGCCGCAGCCACCCGGCAAACGTGCCCAGGCGCAATCCATCGCCTCCCCGCCCAACAGCCCCTGTACGCGCCGATAGGGTTTGCTGAGCAGGCTCAGCGCAGCACCATTGGCGGCAGCGATTCGTCCCTGTCCGTCAACGATCAAAATCGGTGCGCCAAAGTGCTCGAGATATTCATCAAAAGACGATTCGCCCTGCTGGCAAAGAACATGCTCCAGACAATCCGGGCATATCCCATGGGTCCGGCGGGTATCGGCAACCGGCTCCTTGACCCCGAGATAACACGTGCAAAAAGAACAGAAGAGTTCCATATCCGGTTTTCCCTGATTGCCGGCGATTGACTGCCGTTTCAATCGGCATCTGCCGACGCGGCAACCAGGCGCCCTTGGTCGCTGACGTACTGCTTCATCTCTGCCCGGAAATAGCAGGATTCGTACCAGATCAGAAAAACCACCCGCTCACTTCGTGAATAACATCTGATCTCAACATGTTACTTACACCATTGGGAAGAGGGAGGGCAATGCACTCCGGGTTGTTTCTGGGGCTTGAAGAGAAAAAGGAGGTAAAAAAGCGCCGATGACAGCACGCCTCACCCTGACAACGTGAGCGAAAACCGCCGGTGAGAATACCGGACGATGCCGCAGCGCATCAGGCATCCCGGACCCTTGCCATCTTCGCTGCAACCGGCAGCGAGACCGGGTGGCCCAAACACCTCCCGGGTCCGGCAACCACTCCACCTGAACGTCCGGGCGACAAGGCTCCGGGTGCCAATCGTCGCTCGGCTCCGGTGCGCGCCGAATCAGCCGTCACTCGGCCGTGAATAATCTTTTACGCTCATGCCGAGCTGTTTGATCTTCTCGTAGAAATTCTTCTTGTGCATGCCGCTGAGCTGCAAGGCCTTTTTCAGGCTCCCCTGGGCCAGATAGAGGGTCTTGAGCAGATAGTCCCGGTCGAAATCCAGCAAAACCTGCTGCTTGGCTTCCCGGTAAGAGCGGTGCCGGTTGGTGTCGCCGCAGCCGAGCACCCGCTGCACATCGACCAGTGATATGTTTCGGGTGGCGGATAGCTGGCAGATCTTGGAGAGCACCTGTTTGAGTTGACGCACGTTGCCCGGCCAGTCCTCCTCGAGCAGACGGGAGCAGGCATCGCCCGTAATGCCGTAGGTGATGTTCTTGGCACTGCCGAACAGGGAGAGGAAATGCCAGACCAGCGGCACGATATCGGCCTTTCTTTCGCGCAATGGCGCGGTCCTGATGATCGTTCCGGAAAGTCGATAAAACAGATCCTTGCGAAAGGTGCCGTCGGCGCACATCGTTTCCAGATCGCGGTTGGTGGCGGCAACGACCCGGATGTCGGCATGCCTGATTGTGGCTTCGCCGACCTTGCTGTATTCTCCGTCGTCGAGAAACCTGAGCAGCTGTGCCTGAATCTCACCGGACAACTCCCCGATTTCATCGAGAAACAACGTGCCGCCGTCGGCAGCCCCGATATAACCGCCGGTAGTCTTGGCGGCCCCGGTAAAGGCGCCGCTGGTATGGCCAAACAGCTCCGATTCGGCCAATGACCCAAGCACCGCGCAATTGATCGGCAGAAAAGTTCGCGCCGATCGCTGGCTGTTGCGGTGGATGTCACGGGCGATGATCTCCTTGCCGGTTCCCGATTCACCGGTGATCAGCACCGGTAGATCGGTGCCGGCCACGTTGCCGATTTCCTGCCGGTTGTCTCGGACCGACATGGAGACACCGACCAGATCACTGCCCTGAACACGTGCTGAAGAAGCCAGAAAGGATTGCCGCAAGCGCTTGAAATGCAGAGCTGCATAGACGGTATAAACGAGCTGCGATTCGTTGAACGGTTTGAAGAGAAAATGGGTCAGTCCCATTTTCAGGCAGGGATCGAGGTTATTTTCATCAGGGATACCGGTGATGACGATGATCTCGGTATCCGGCTGGTGTTCGAGCAGGCGGCGTGACAACCGGGCACCGTCGATGACCGGCATGTTGATATCGATCAACGCCAGATCGAAGCTCTCCCGGCCCGCCTGCTCAAAGGCCGCTTGCGGGTCGGTGTAAACACCGGTCGAATAGCCGTGCGCGGCGAGCACCTCGCCGATGAAATCGGCGATTGCCGCCTCGTCGTCAACGACGAGCACCCGGGTCTCCCGGTCAGCCGTGACGGCCTGGTTGGCCATGGCGCAGAACCTCTTCGATTTGTTTGATGGTAAACGGCTTTTTCAGAAAACCGGCCCCGACGACCGGCAGATCACCATCCGGTTCATCTCCGGACATGAAGAGCACCCGCGGCCGGTCATTAATGGCCAGCAGGTCTCGGGCGCAGACAAAACCGTCTGCGTCCGTCAGTCCGACGTCGATGAGCAGCACCGTAACCGCGTCGTGTACCAGGGGATACTCCGCCAACGCCTCGGCGGCCGTCTCCGTGCAGAAAACCACATGCCCGCGACGCTGCAGACCGGCAGCGATCAGATCCCGCATCGCTTCGTCGTCTTCAACGACAAAAAAGACCTGCCGGTCGGGTGGTCCGGCAGCCGGGGAAAACACTGCTGTCTCGAACCCGGTATCGCCCGCATCGGCGAGCGGATCGTGGCACGGCAGGGTGACCGTCGCCACCGCGCCATCGCCGGAAGCGTCGGAGATCGACACATCGCCGCCGTGCCGCCGCGCGATGGCGCGGGCGGCATAGAGCCCGAGGCCGCCGGGCGGCGCCGGCTTGTTGCCGGAAACAAAAGGCGCAAACAGCCGGCCACGCACCGCTGCGGCAATCCCTGCTCCCGTGTCCTGGAAGGAGATGCCCACCCGTCGACCGCTATCGCGGCCGCCACCACTCACGGTGATCGCAATGCGCAGCGTGCCGCCACCGGCCATTGCCTCGATACCATTTTCACCGAGGTAAAACAGGGCCAGGACCATATCCTTGAACCGGCACGCCAGCCGAACCGATTCATCCGGCCACTGCACGGTAAACCGGTGCATGCGAAAGCAGACCTGCAGTGCGGCCACGGCCTGGTCGACGATACGCCGCAGAGAATGGATCTGCTGTCCGGCGGTACCAGGAGGACGGGCGAAGTCATGGAGAATCGCCGTACGATTCACCCCGTGATCGACCAAATCGGTGGTCAGTTTCAGCCGAGAGGTTCCGTTATCGAGCCGCTCGCTCTGCTCGATCAAGCTGATTTGCCCGGCGAGCCCGGTAAAGACATTGTTATAGTCGTGGGCCACCGCCCGGCTCAAACGCCTCAGACTCTGGAGATATTTATAGTCCAGCAGCACGTCCTGCGGCAGGTGAGGGGTAATCGAGGGCCGATGCTGGCCAGATGAATCCATGGCTATCCCGGTATTCGCCGTGCTTGTCTGGTGTGGCGTCAGCCGCCCAGGGGAGCCGGCTTGTCGACCGGCCCGGAGCCTGACGACTCAGGGGTGGCGGCGGCCAGCGCAGAGCGGATCAGCACCGTCAGGTCTTTTTTGAGCAGCGGCTTGAAAACCAAGCCGTACAGTCCCGCTTGTCTGACCTTTTCCTCGTTGATGCCGGCGCTGTAGCCGGTACAGAGAATAATCGGCAATCCGGGTCTGATGGCCAGCAGTCTGCCGGCCAGATCCAGGCCGGTCATCCCGGGCATGGTCTGGTCGGTAATCACCAGATCGAAGCGCCGCGGATCCGCGCAAAACAGATCATAGGCGCGCTGTCCGTCGGTCACCGAGGTCACCTCATAACCATAACGCTCGAGCATCTTGGCGGTCATCTCAAGGAGCAGCTGCTCGTCATCAACGAACATAATCCGCTCCGTGCCGCCCGGCACGGTTTCCATGGTCTCCGTCAACGGGCGGCCCGGCTGCCGGGAACCGGGCCAGAAGACATGAACGATGGAACCCCGGCCGACCTCACTGTCCACGGTCAGGGCGCCACCGTATTCGGCGACGATACCGTAGACGATCGACAACCCCATGCCGGTCCCTTTGTCCTGGTCCTTGGTGGTAAAGAACGGATCAAAAATCTTTTCAACGGTCGCCTGGCTCATGCCGTGACCGGTATCGGCAACGAGCAGCTCGAGATATTCATCACCGGTCCGCTCGGCCGTGCGGCGCAGGGTTTCAGGAAGAACCTGAGCGGGACGAAGGGTTACGGTCAAGGTGCCGCCCGATTCCTCCATGGCATGATAGGCATTAGTACACAGGTTCATCAGGATTTGGTGGAACTGGCTCGGATCAACCTCAATGCAGCCGCATCCGGGAGCGACCGATTGGTTGACGGCAATCGTTGTCGGCAATGTTGAGCGCAGCAGCCGGGCGACCTCCTTGATGATCGTCTGCGGCTGCAGGGTCACTCGCTTGGCGGCCGACTGGCGGCTGAAGGCGAGAATCTGGCCGATCAGGTCCCGGGCCCGGTGGCCGGCCTGCAGCACCTTGCCGAGATCCCGGCGATGGCGGGAATCAGCCGGCAGATCGTCGATAACCATATCGGTAAAACCGATCATCGCCCCGAGAATATTGTTGAAGTCATGGGCAATTCCGCCGGCCAGGGTGCCGATGGCCTCCAGCTTCTGGGCCTGACGCAGCTGCGCCTGCAGGCGCCTGTTATTCTCTTCGGCTTCTTTTCGCTCGGAAATATCGGTATGGGTGCCGACCATGCGCACACCGGTGCCGTCCGCACCCCATTCGACCACCCGCCCCCGTCCGTGCACCCACACATACTCACCGTTCGAGTGCAGCAATCGATGCTCGCAGGCAAAAACACCGCTGCCTCGCACAACCGACCGCACCAAGTCAGTCACCTGATCGCGATCATCTGGATGAATCAGGTGTCGCCAGGCCTCGACGGTTATCGGGAACGAATCCGGAAGGTAACCAAGCATTCGATAACACCCCGGACTCCAATAAACCGCATCACTCGCCATCCGCCAGTCCCACACACCATCGTTGGCCGCCTCGAGGCTCAGACGCAGCAACTCGTCGTTTCGCTTGAGCTGTTCGCTGTGACGCTGTTCCTTCAAAGCAGCCGAGCCCATCTCGGCAAACTGGCCGGCCAGGGATGACAGCAGGTCGAGTAACTGCCCGTGACGTTCCCGCGAAATGATCGGCACCTTGGCCAACGCCGCCAGGTACGCTTCTGTATTGAAACCGTAATGGTGGGCCTGTTGTCGGAATCGCTCCCGCAGCTGTTCGCTGACCGGTTCATGCAGGACT
This sequence comes from uncultured Desulfofustis sp., assembly GCA_964433645.1. Taxonomy (GTDB): domain Bacteria; phylum Desulfobacterota; class Desulfobulbia; order Desulfobulbales; family Desulfocapsaceae; genus Desulfofustis. Next base: position 29,297 of record CAYSSK010000011.1, on the reverse strand, counting down.
TGACCGGCGAAGACATAGGCACCGACGGATCCGTCGATAACGACCGGGCAACGGGAATCGATCAAGCCGTGCGGACAGCGATAAATTGCCTGCTCCAGACCGGTCCCGGATCGTTCCCGGGCAGCGAGATCGCTTTCGGTACAGCGCCGGCACGCCTCAGGGTGACTGCGGTGAAAAGCCAGGCAGATCTCCTGCCAGCCGACGCCCACCAGCAGCTCCCCGCCGTCATCGATAATCGCCAACGATACTCCCGTCAGCTGATGAAGCCGGTGGAAGATTTTATCCAGCGCGGAAAGCTCCACGAGATCTTTGAAACGATAACTGGTATTCATGGCGCCAAAACATCCAAAACCGATGGTTCTCAAAAGCTCCCCCCCTGTCGATTCTCGTATCCTAGCACATAATGGCACCTCAGGGCAAACAGCAATGCCGCGATAGGCAAAACCTTCATCATATCAACACAACACCGAGGAACTACGGTGCCTCAACGAGCGGCTCAAGCAAGAAATCGACGAACGACAAGCGATCATCACCCACCTCAACACCACACTGCAAGAAGTAAAGACCCTGCGCAACATTTTGCCGATCTGCGCCTATTGCAAGAAAATCAGGGATGACCAGGGGGCCTGGAAAATGATCGAGAGCTATATAGCCGAACACTCCGCTGCAGAATTCAGTCACGGGATCCGCCGGGGGTGTGCCGAGAAGCATTTCTCCGAATACCATTGTGACGAATAACTACTCCCTCTTTGTATTTGCCACCGCCTGCTGCCACCAGGCGGTGGCAAATACACCTCCCATCGCCGTATCGAAGCGTGCTCCAGACAATCCCCAGTGTTCGCATGGCCTTCGTCTGCTCTTAACGCCTCGCAGACGTGACGATACCGGCCCGCCGGCAGCGATCAGGGCCAAAACGCTCCCGTTGGGGAGGTAAATCGACCACCGCCCACCGCTTCATCTTTCCCCGGACGCACCGCTGCTCTTCTCGTAACTGTTTGTAGGAAAAGATTAAACCATCCATCCTTACCCGCCACCGGCAGCTGGCATGGTTCCTGCTTAACCAGATGCGGCATCGTGCGAGAACCGGCAGGGCTGAGATGTTCTACGTTACTCATTTTCTCTCATCACAACAGGGGGGGGTGGCATGTTCAAAAAAATGAACCTGGCAGTCAAAATCGGGTGCGGTTTCGGGGCGGTCATTCTGCTCCTGGTCATTGTCTCGGCGGTCAGCTGGCGTGGCCTGAGCGGCGTGGCCGACGGTTTCAGCAGCTATCGGGAAATGGCGCGAGACACCAACCTGGCCGGTCGCATGCAGGCCCAGACGCTGATGATGCGCATGAACGTCAAGGACTTCATCATCACCAACAGCGACAAAGACGTTGCCGAGTACCACGAGTATTATGAAAAGTTCAACGAGTTCCTCGCCCAGGCCAAAGAGGATTTCCAGAACCCTGAGCGGGCCGCCCTGGTCAGCAAGCAGGCGAGCGACAGCGAGACCTACGACAAGGCCTTTGACCAGGTGGTCGAACTGGTCAAGGAGCGGCACCGCCTGGTCAACGAGGTGCTTATTACCCTCGGGCCGAGCATGGAAAAAAATCTGACCGGGATCATGGAATCGGCCAAGAACGACGGTGACGCCGAGGCCGCCTACGAGGCCGGTATCGGGCTACGCCATATGCTGCTCGGCCGGCTCTACGCCGAAAAATTTATCAGCACCAATGATAATACCCACGTGGAGCGGGTGCACCAGGAATTTGCCGACCTTGCCACGCAGACGGCCGGACTCAAGCGCACCCTGCTCAATCCGCAACGGCAGGCGATGAACGAGACGGTGATCAAAGAGTCGGGCGAATATTTGGCCACATTTGACAACATCGTCAAGAGTATCCATACCCGCAACGACCTGATCACCAATACCCTGGATACCGTCGGTCCGGTCATGGCCGATGATGTCGAGACCATCAAACTGAGCATCATGGAAGAACAGGATGCTCTTGGGCCGGTCGTTCAGGCGCTCAGCGAAAACTCGGTACGGATCGTGCTGATCGTCGCCGCAATTGCTCTGCTGATCGGGATCGTTGCCGCCTTTGTAATCACCCGCTCCATTGTCGGCCCGGTGCAGAAAGTCATGCGGTTTGTCGAGGTGCTGGCCGGTGGTGATTTTACCTCCACAATGGAGATCGAGCAGGAAGACGAGATCGGCACAATGGCCAAAGCGCTCGGCAAGACGGTAGATGAACTCGGAGCGATGATCAAGCAGGTCGTTGCCGGTGTCAATACGCTGTCCTCGTCGTCGACCGAACTCTCCGCCGTTTCTTCCCAGTTATCGTCCAATGCCGAAAACGCCTCGACCCGCTCGACCGGTGTCGCCTCGGCGGCCGAGGAAATGACTACCAACATGAGCTCGGTATCGGCAGCAATGGAACAATCGGCCAGCAACGTCGGCATGGTGGCCACCGCCACCGAGGAGATGTCGTCCACCGTCGGCGAGATCGCCCAGAACGCCGCCAAGGCCAAGGATATCTCGGAGCAGGCCGTCGACCAGTCGCAGAAGACCTCGGTGAAGATGAACGAACTCGGCCAGGCGGCCACCAAAATCGGCACGGTCACCGAGGCGATCACCGAAATCTCCGAACAGACCAACCTGCTCGCCTTAAACGCCACCATCGAGGCGGCCCGGGCCGGTGAGGCCGGCAAAGGGTTTGCCGTCGTGGCCAACGAGATCAAGGAACTGGCCAAACAGACCGCCGACGCCACCGTCGATATCAAGAACCAGATCGAGGAGATGCAGCATACCACCGACGGGACGATCACGGATATCAAGGACATCACCGAGGTCATCAACGAAATCAACGAAATCATCACCACCATCGCCACTGCCGTCGAGCAGCAGTCGGCGGCCACCTCGGAGATCTCGGAAAACGTTGCCCAGGCCGCGGCCGGCATCGCCGAGGTCAACGAGAACGTGGCTCAAAGCTCGATTGCCATCGAGGACATCACCAAAGATATCGGCGAGATCAGTTCAACCTCCGAGGAAGTCAACCAGGGCAGCCGCAACGTCAAGGAAAGCGCCACCGAACTCTCCCGGCTGGCGGAACAACTCGACGGCCTGGTACGCCGCTTCAAGGTCGCCTGAGCCGATCGCGATACCAGGGCGAAAGACACCCGCCATTCGATGCTCGCGACGGGGGAGTTCCCGCTCCCCCGTCAACAGGCAATGGACACCGGGCAGAACGACACGGAGGTACTATGATGAGCGACCAGAAATTCCAAGAGCCGTTCGATCCGACCAGCCAGGACATGCTCGAGGCATCGGCTGTATTTGTCGGCGAGGAGCCGGCCGGGGAGAAACCCCATGACGAAGAAACCGGGGTCGATGCGGCCGGTCGGCAGACATCGATCCGGGTCCATGTCAGCCTGCTCGACTCACTGATGACCCTTGCCGGCGAACTGGTGCTCAGCCGTAATCAATTGCTGCAGACGATCAGTGCCGGCGGCCTGAAAAGTGCCGAAGCGGTGGGCCAGCGCATCGACCTGATCACCTCCGAACTCCAAGAGGCGATCATGCTCACCCGGATGCAGCCGATCGGCAACGTATTCGGTAAATTCCCCCGCATCGTCCGCGATCTGGCCACCCAGCTCGGCAAACAGGTCGACCTGACGATGTTCGGCAAAGAGGTCGAACTCGACAAGACCATCATCGAGGCGATCGGCGACCCGCTCACCCATCTGGTGCGCAACGCCGTCGATCACGGTATCGAACCACCGGAACTGCGCCGGCAAGGTAAAAAACCTGAGACCGGCAGTGTGGTACTGCGCGCCTTCCATGAGGCGGGACAGGTGGTGATCGAGATCGAGGACGACGGCGCCGGCCTCGACGGCGAACACCTGGCAAGCCTGGCTCTGCGCCAGGGGCTGGTCACCGCCGAACAGATCCAGGCGATGTCGGACAAGGAAAAGGTGAACCTGATTTTCCTGCCGGGCTTCACCTCGGCCGATACGGTGACCGAGGTATCCGGCCGCGGCGTCGGCATGGATGTGGTCAAATCGAACTTTGACAAACTGGGCGGCCAGATCGACATTGCCTCGGAGACGGGCAAAGGGACCGCGATTTCCATCAAACTGCCGCTCACCCTGGCGATCATCCCCTGCCAGGTGATCTTGACCGAGGGCGAGCGGTATGCGATCCCCCAGGTGAATCTCGAAGAGTTGCTGCGCATTCCGGCCCACCTGGTCAGAGAGCGCATCGAGATGGTCGGCAGCGCCGAAGTGGTGCGGCTGCGCGGCAAGCTGCTGCCGCTGGTGCGGCTCGCCGACGCACTCGGGGTCGAGCGCACCTATACCGACCCGGACGACGGCAGCGTCAAAGTCGATCGCCGCCGGCGGATCGCCGACCGGCGCAGCAAACAAACGGCGATCACCGCCGCATCCGCCATCCCTGACCAGGGCGATAAAGAACAGTCCGCGCCGGTGCGGCGCCAAGCACCTGATCGGCGCACCGCGACGGACAGTGCTCTCAATATCGTCGTCGTCTCGGCCGGTCCGATCACCTACGGCCTGATCGTCGATCGGCTGGAAGACTCCGAGGAAATCGTCATCAAACCGCTCGGCCGGCACCTGCAGCAGTGCCAGGGGTATGCCGGGGCAACGATCATGGGCGACGGACGGATCGCGTTGATCCTCGATGTCGCCAACCTGGCGACCATGGCCCACCTCAGCTCGGTCGACGGCAGCGACCGGGCAACCGAGGTCCAACAGGAGACCGAAAGCCGGATTGCCGCCGCCGAGGACACTCTGTCGGCGCTGATCTTCCGCAACTCGGAGACGGAACAATTCGGCATCCCGCTTGACCAGGTGGAGCGAATCGAAAAAATCAAGCGCAGCGACATCGAGCTGCTCGGCGCCAAACGGGTCATGAAATACCGGGACGGCAGCCTGCACCTGATCTGTGTCGATGATATCGCCCAGGTACAACCGTTGGCCGAGCGTGACGACCTGCTCGTCATCGTCTTCTCGTTCGGCACGCACAGTATCGGCTTGCTGGCCTGCGGTCCGATCGATACCCGCGACATTCCCACCCGCTGCGACGAGGTGACCTTGCGACAGCCCGGCATCGCCGGTTCGACCATTATCGGCGGCCAGACCACCCTGCTCGTCGATATCAACGACATGGTCGGCCAACTCTATCCGGAATGGTTCTAGACAAGAACGCAAACGCGGCTGACGGTCTTGAAGCGCCCGGTTCATAAACCCGCACCGCCCCCAGGAGGACAAACCATGGCCACACCTTCAGCAACCGGTTCCCGGCAGTCCCTCGAGCTTGCCACCTTTGCCATCGGCGAGGCCTTGTGCGGCATGGATATCCTGCAGATCCAGGAGATCAACAAGATCATGCAGCGCACACCGGTACCGCAGGCGCCCGACTATGTCCTCGGGGTGCTGAACCTGCGCGGCAAAATCGTCACCATCATCGACCTGGCCAAAAAACTCGGCCTGGGGGAAACCGGCTCGACCGACGATGCCCGCAATATCATCGTCAACTCCTCTGACAGCAGCGCGGGTTTTCTGGTCAGCCGCATCGGCGACGTGGTCGAAGTCGCCCTGGACAAGAAAGAAAAACCGCCGGCCAATATGCGGGGCATCCAGGGAAAGTATTTTTCCGGGGTGTTCAAGACCAACTCCCTGTTGATCGGCATGCTCAATATCGACAAGGTCCTTCATCCGGACGAATAGCCGTGACAGAGCCGCCACGGAAGGCACGGACAAAACGTATCCTGGTCATGGACGACGAACAAACCATTCGCAACCTGGTCTGCGATATGGTCAGACTCCGCGGACACCAATGCTGCGAGGCGGCCGACGGCCGGGAAGCCATCGAGCGATTCCGGCAGGCCAGACAAAACGGTACGCCGTTTGACCTGGTGCTCCTGGACCTGGCCATACCCGGTGGCATGGGAGGCGCCGAGGCCGTCCGGGAACTGCTGCGGCTCGAGCCCGCCGCCAAGGTTGTCGTCACCAGCGGATCGGGCACCGACCCGATTCTGGCCAACTACTCCCTCCACGGATTTTGCGGCGTTCTGAACAAGCCGTTTCGCATCAGTGATCTCCAAGATCTGATTGAACGGTGATAAGACAGCCGAGGCGACATATACCACAAGGCCGAACATCTCGAAAAAGCCACCATGCACGGCATCACGACCATCGAAGACCTGAGGGCGGGTGATCATCTCTGCTGCATCTTTGAAACGGAGGCGGAGCACCGGGCGCTGGTCACCCCGTACATTCGCGGCGGCCTGGAGAGAAACGAGCGTGTTTTCTATATCATCGATGCCCGCAGCCCAGCACGAATCTGCAGCTACCTCCGGGAAAGCGGCCTCGAACCGGAGCCATATCGTGCTTCCGGCCAATTGCTGATTTTGAGCGCCGAGGAAACCTACCTGCGCGACGGCTCATTCGATCCGGAGACGATGCTCCGCCGACTCGAGCAGGCAACCCGGCAGACTGTGGAAGACGGCTTTGCGGCCTTGCGCATTACCGGGGAAATGACCTGGATACTCAGGGGAGCCCCGGGCTCGGGTCGGTTGATCGAATATGCGGCAAAACTGAACCGGTTTTTTCCGGGAAGCGCTGCGCTGGCCATCTGTCAGTACGACCGTCGTTATTTTGCACCTGACCTGCTCAACGCGGTAATCGATACCCACCCGTTTATCGTTATCGGGTCCGAGGTAATCGAAAACCCCTATTATATCCACCCGGACATTTATCTCTCCGACCAGCGCCCGACCCTGAAGCTCGACAGCCGACTGGAGTCGCTTCGGCAACACCGCTTTACCCAAACTCAGTTGGCGGACGCTTACCACCGTGTGCGAGAAACATCGCTTCGCCTCGACGCCGCGATCAAGGCTGGACGCGTCGGCCTGTGGGATTGGAATCTATTGAGCGATACCTTGCACGTGACGCTGGAGTGGGAATCTGAAAATGGCCGAAGCTTCCATGAGGAAGTGCTGAACCTGGCGGATTGGCGAGCCCGCTTGCATCCCGACGATCTGGAAAGCGCCAGAATCGTCAAAGAACAAACCATCGCCGAAGGCAGGAGTTCCTACGATCTCGAATATCGGTTGTTGTCTCCCGCCGATCATTATCACTGGTTTTTCGCCCGGGCATCGATTCATCGCGACCAGGCCGGTCGGCCGATCCGGATCATTGGAGCACACATCGACATCAGCAGGCACAAGGAGATGGAAACTCATTATCGACAGGCGCGCAGGCTCGAAGCACTCGGCCGCCTGGCCGGCGGGGTGGCGCACGAGTACAACAACATGCTCGGGGTTATTATCGGTCAGGCGGAAATGGCGTTGGCAGATGCGAGCCCCGACAACCCACTGCGCTACCATCTCGAACAGATCATGACCGCCGCGACTCGATCGGCCAACCTGACCGGCGAGATACTGGCTTTTGCGCAGCGACAGACGGCGGCAGCGGCGATAATCGATATCAACGACACCATCACCACGTTGCTGCCGACGATCCGCCGACTGATCGGCGGGAAGATCACCTTGTCCTGGCGACCCGGCGCTTCCTTGCGCAATATCACCATCAATCCGAAACAGATCGAGCTGATTCTCACCCATCTCTGCAGCAACGCCCGGGACGCCCTGGCCGGTGTCGGCTCGGTCATGATCGAAACCGCCAACGAAGAGATCGACAGGAGCGCCTGCTCCTGTCGGTCCGATGCAATTCCCGGCAGCTACGTGGTGCTTTCGATCCGTGATGACGGTCCGGGCATGGACCAGCAGGTAGTGGAGACCGTCTTCGAGCCGTTCTTCACCACGAAGGAGATCGGCCAGGGACCGGGACTCGGGCTGCCGACGGTCCACGGCATCGTCATGCAGAACGGCGGTTTCATCGACCTGACCAGCACACCCGGCGCAGGCACGACATTTCGGCTCTATTTCCCGGCGCATCTTCCCGAGCCGAGGCAGCCGGTGAATCCGCACCGTATTCAGTGAACATTCATCGGCCGAGACAACGACAAAACCGTTGAAACGACCCTGCCAAACGTGGTTATGTGCATTCTGGAACCCTTGAGCATCCTCAACGATCTCGGCACGTCAGACGGCCGCGGAGCAACGGAAACAACCAGCGGTGACGCCGGTGAGCAACGGATCACAACGCCTTAAAGTCGACGCGGATATCGGCAAAAATCGCCTCTTTTTCACCATCGCCGGTACCATCCAGAGGGGAGATCTGGACCGGCTCTATACCGACACCCGCTTCTGCGTCGCCGATCTGAAGCCGGGCTTTGACGTGATCACCGACCTGACCCAGTGCCATCTCGGCCACCTGAGCGCCCTGCCGACCTTTCGCAAAATCATGCAGTACCTCGTCGCCCACGGCGTTCGCGACGTGGTGCGGATCATGAACCCGGACAAGCTGATCCACCGGCAGATCATCAACTACGCCGCCCGGATCCCCGGCTACCAGGCCATGTACGTTGCCAGCCACGAGGAGGCGGAAGCGGTACTGGAGCAATCCAAGGATCGCGGCACGCTGCGCTTCCTGTTGCCGGAGACACCCGTTACGCTGGTCGTCGATGATCGGGAAGAGCCGGGGACGGTGCTCAATATATCCGTCGGCGGCTGCGCCGTCCGGCCGGCAGCGAAGGTGCCCGCCGATTGCCGGTTGGCGGTAAGACTGTCGCTGCCCCGGCGTGATGGGACGATCGAAGAGTTCACGCTGCCGTCCCGGCTGGTCAGGGAGCTGGAAGACGGGGTGGCCATTGCCTTCGAAACACTGGCCGATGATGAAAGGGACCGGCTGAACACGTGTTTGGTGGAGGCGGTGCAGCGCTGATCTGCTGATTTTCGGACTGACCGGCGGCCACGAACCGCCTCCGATCAATTGCCCTTATCGGGACGAGCCTCGGCCACGGGCAGAAACACTCTGAACACCGACCCCTTGTTCGGAACCGAGCGCACCGTGACGCCGCCCCCGTGCATCCGGACGATACCGAGTACCAGCGACAGCCCCATGCCTCTTCCGGTGAACTTCTGGGTATAGAACGGATCGAAGATCCGCTCCAGGTTTTCCGCGCTGATACCACAGCCCGTATCGAGCAAATGGATACAGGCATGATCCTTTTCCGCGGGCTGCCAGTCCACCGGGAAACGATGATCACCGGTTATTTCGTCGGCCGAAACGACCGTGAGCGTCAATTCGAGCGAACCGCCATCGCTGCCCAGTGCTTCAACGCTGTTGGCAAAGAGACTGTCAAGCAGCCGCCGCAACAGGTCCCGGTCGGCGGCCACCACGACCGGCTGAGCCGGCAGACGGATGCTCAGGGTCGCCTGCTCGGCCAGGTTCTGCTCGCACAGCCGGCCATAGTCCCCCAGCAGCGGGACCAGATCGACAGACGGGAAGGCCCGGGCCGTCGAGCTTTGACCAAGATAGATCAGCATATTGGTACCCAGCGCGGCCAGTCGCCTGGCTGCGTCATGGGCGGCGCTCAAGACGCTTTTCAGTCCCGTGTCGTGCTCGGGAAGATCGGCCAGGGCGACTTCGAGGTTTCCGAGGATGACGGTCAACATATTGTTGTAGTTGTGCGCCACTGCGCCGGCCATCCGCCCGAGGCTTTCGTTCTTTTCCAATTGCCGATTGACGGTCTCCAACTCGCTCTGCAATTCCCGGCGCCGCAGCCGGTCCAGATAGGCGAGCAGGATCGGGGCAACCTGCTCCGCCACCCCCTCGAGCAGATCGAGGTCCTCCTGGTCGTAACCGCCTTCCTTGTTGGCCAGGATAAAATGGCCGATCGCCTGGTCGCGCTGGACAATCGGCACGGCCAGCGCGTTGCGCAGCTCCACGTGTCCGACCGGCACCTGCAGCCCTTCGTTTGCCAGCACTGAACGTCGCTCGAGCAGGGCCCGTCCCCACGCCCCGCCCCATTGAGCGTGGGGGAAGACGATACTTTTCTCCGGCACCTGACATTTCTCCCAGACATGCCGGGTCATGGTCGGACAGACGAGATCACCGTCATCATTGATATAACCGAACAGACCGATCGAACTGGCAAAGACCTCCAGCAACAGGCGCAATACATCGTGGAACAGGTCGTCGTCCGGCGAGGTCAGGAAGATCGTGGCAATCCGGTGGTTGAGCTCGAGGATCCGCCGTGAGCGGCGTAAATCCTCCAGGGTCTGCTTCTCCTCCTCGATATCGTCGATAAAGCCGAGATAGCGATCGCCGCTTACCTTCACCGCGGACATGGAAAACCAGCGCTCACTGCCATCCTTGCAGGATAACCGGATCTCCCCCTGAAACCGCCCCTGCTCCTTGAGTGCCTGAAAGTCCGCCCGGCCACGTTCCTTGAACGCCGGCGCCCGCAGCTCGACAATATCCATGGAGAGCAGCTCGCGCTCGCTATACCCGGTCAATGAGCAGGCGGCCGGATTGACCTGCTGATACCGCCCCCGGCCGTTGGTGACGAAGATGCCGTAGGGCGCATTTACAATATAGCTGCGAAAACGCCGCTCACTCTCGGCAATGACTTCTTCGGCCTTCTTCCGCTCGGAAATCTCCCGGAAAAAGACACTCAGGCCGCCCTGGAAAGGTGCGGCATTGACCTCATACCACCGGCCATGGGGAGAAAAAAAGGTCTCGAAGCTTCGCGCCCGCTTCTCGAGTAAAACCGTCCGATACTCCGATTCAAAAATCGATGCGCGCATTTCCGGAAATACTTCGAGCAGGCCGGAGCCGGTAACCTGCCGCTGTTCGGTATCGAGGAGCTGCTCGGCGGCACCGTTCATATAGCGAATGTGCAAATCGCCATCAAGCGAGATAAACCCGTCGGACATGCCGGCAAAGATCGCCTCCAGCTCCCGGCGACGCCCTTCGTTTTCCTTCTCGATAAGCTTGCGTTGGTGGATATCGGTTACCGTCACCAGCAAGCCATCCCCGGATGACTCGTCGGCAACGCTCTTTTCATCATCGGCAAAGGCTCTGATGCTGACAAAGCGCGGGCCGTCCGGTCCGTCGAGACGGACATCGAGCTGCTTGTCGGCCGGATTTTTGCGAAAAGAACGAAGCCGGGCCAGAAAAATCGAGCGATCTTCGGCAGCCAGAAAGCCGGCCAGCGGCATTCCGTCAACCGTCGCCACCGGATCGCCGACCATGCCGGCGAAGGTCTTGTTGGCCTTTCTGATCATGCCGGCCTGATCGAGAACCACATAACCGACCGGCGCCTCGTGATAGAGCCGCATGTAGCTGCGGCGGCTCTCTTCCAGCCGCTTCTGGGTCAGCTGCAGCTCATCGTTTTGCAGTTCCAGCTCGATCTGGTGGACATGCAGCTCCTGCAGCACCTCGTGCAAGCCGGCGCTTTGGGCCGGTGAGGCCGCATCACCAAAATCATCAATCAACAACTCCGCCCGCCGGCGCAATTCGTCGCTGTGCACGGTGCGCGGCGTCTTTGTGTCCGGTCCGTCCATTGTCCGCTGCTTCTTCATTCCCTTCTCTTCCCCTGCTTTGATCACTGCGGTGCCGGGCACCACTAATCGCTCTGACCCCGCTGCTGCCAGGCGGCAGTCAGAACCTTATGCTTCCGGCTCTCCATACTGCTCCGCCGGCATCGATTGGCGGCCGTATTTTTTAAAACTGACGACCAGCCGATCATCCGGAATGCGAAACGCGTGAACACGAAAATCGCCGGCCAACCGCTCATCCTGGTAGCTGACCCGGTCCAGCACACAGGTTTCACCGGTTTCGACAACCTTTCTGAAACATTCGAGGAAGTTATGTTGTTCCGACGCCGGCCAGATATCTTCGAAGCGGCTGCCGAGCCAGTCATCGACGGCAAAACCGACCAGTCGCTCCGCTTCCGGGTTGCCGCTTTCCAGCACGAAACACCCCGATTCATCGAGTTGGTAGACGAGCAGCCCGACCGGGATGTTTTCACGGATATCGTGCGCGACCAGTTCACTGCGTTGCAGATCGTTGCGGACCGTGCGCAGCTCGGTAATATCGACGAAGGTCAGGACGACGCCGGAATAGGTTTCCGGGCCGATATGGTAGGGCAGGATCCGGGTCAGGTACCAGCGACCGTCACTGGTCTCGACATGGGTTTCCCGAGGCGCGCTGGTTCGCTGCACCTCTTTAGCCGCCGCCATCGGGTCAAAATCTGCCAGACGGTGGGAGATATGGGTGAACGGCCGGCCGACATCCTTTTCAAGGATATGAAAAATCTTTGCGATTTCCGGTGAGTACTTGCGAATCTCGAGATTTTCGTCGATGATCAGCGTACCGATCCCGGAACTGGTCATCAGGTTGTCGACATCATTTGACAATTCCGTCAGCTCGATGATCTTCTTCTGATGCTCCGCGTTGACCGTGTAGAGTTCCTCGTTGGTCGACTGCAATTCTTCGTTGGTCGACTGCAGCTCCTCGTTGCTGGCCAGCAACTCTTCGTTGGTGGCCTGCAACTCCTCGTTGGAGGTCTCCAACTCCTCGATGGTCGCCTGCAGATTTTCCTGGCTGAACTGCAGCTCCTGCTCCAGGTCCCGAATCCGCTGCTGGGCGTCTTCGTTGAGATCATAGACTTCAGCGCCTTCTCGCACCGGTGTGCTTTCCCGGCCGGTATCCTCGAGAAACACGGCCACCAGCGGTTCCTGGTTCTTGCGCTGCGGCAACAGGGCCAAATGCATGCGCAGGGACCGTTTTTCACCCCGATATTGAATGCGCACGTTGGAATAAGAGATCTCTTCCCCGGTGCGAAAGACCTTCTGGATGCCCGTGGCCAGAGGAATCGCCAGCTCCCGGGCGGCCAGTTTGGTGATGTTGTACTCCGTCGGCCCGGATGGAACGGAAAAATAGCCCTCGGTATTGCCGACGATATGGATGACCTCGAGCTGTTCGTTGACGATCACCGACAGCGGCAGATAGCGCTCGGCGGCCACGACCAGATACTGGCGCAGCAAGGCCAGCTCCCCGTCACCGTCACGATCGAGGCCGGCCCGGTAGCCGGCGGACGGTCGCTTGAGCTGATAACGCCCCGGACCTCTGCCGGTCGTCTGCAGCTCGTCATGCCGCAGCGATTGATTTCTGCCGCGTGATTCATAGATGCGAAACCGCTGGTGCAGCGGTTTGAAATAGTCGGTCAGATCACCGACCGTCTCGCTGTTGCCGAGAAACAGGCAGCCCTTGCGGTTGAGCGAGAAGTTGAACATCTCCAGCGCCTTGGTCTGCAGCACCGGTTGCAGATAGATGAGCAGATTGCGACAGGACACCAGGTCGATATTGGTGAACGGCGGGTCATGGACCAAGTTGTGCTGGGCGAAAACCACCATCTCGCGAATGGTTCGCGTCACCTGGTAGGAGTCCTCCCGGTGATAAAAATACTTGCCGAGGATCTTCGGCGTCAGGTCGGCGTCAATGCTTTCCGGATAAACACCGTTGCTGGCCCGCAGAATCGCGTCCCGATCGACGTCGGTGGCAAAGATCTTCACGTCGCGGGCCACTTCGTGCTCGGCCATGACCTCACGAAACAGGATGGCCAGCGTATAAGCCTCCTCGCCGCTGGAACAGCCGGCCACCCAGCAGCGCACTTCCCGGTTCTGGGCCCGTTTGACCACCTCCGGCAGGATGCGGGTGCGCACCTCTTCCATGGCCTCCGGATCACGGAAGAAACTGGTCACCCCGATAAGCAGCTCGCGGTAGAGCGCCATCACCTCGCCGGGATAATGCTGCAGGTAGCGGACGTAGTCATCGAAGTCGTTGATCTGGTTGATCGACATGCGCCGCTCGATGCGCCGGCTGATGGTGCTTGGCTTGTAATAGGTGAAATCGATCTTGGTCTTGGCGCGCAGTTCGGCAAAGAGCCGGGTCAGCGCATCGGCGTCTTCGAGCAGCGCATCGGCCGGTTTCTCCCCGGAAATGTAGGGGTGGGCAACATAGGCCAGCAATTCCTGGGGCATCCGATCCGGCGGCAGGATAAAATCGGCGGTGCCGGTGGAGATTGCCGCCCGCGGCATGCCGTCGAACTTGGCGGTCTGCTCGTCCTGGACCATAACCATGCCGTTGTGCTCCTTGATCGCCCGGACCCCCCGGGCGCCGTCACTGCCGGTACCGGACAGGATAACGGCGATGGCCCTTTTTTCCTGATCTTCGGCGAGCGACTGCAGGAAGATATCGATGGGCAGGCTGATGCCCTCATGGTCCGAGCGATCCTTGAGCAGCAATTTGCCGTGGAAAATGGTCAGATTCTTCTTCGGCGGAATGAGGTAGACAGCGCCGGGTTCGACCTCCATGCCATCCTCGGCCCGGTTGACCTTCATCTCCGTCTTCTTGGAGAGCAGCTCGACCATCAGGCTCTTGTAATCCGGGGACAGGTGCTGCACGACGATAAAAGCCAGGTTGCTGCGCGCCGGCATGTTGGTGAAAAAGCTCTCAATCGCCTCCAGCCCGCCGGCGGAAGCGCCGATCCCGACGTAATGGGTCGGCCGTTTTGATGAATTGTCCGCCATCTCGTACATCCTCTCTGGAAAACCGGCAATCCGGTCTGCTGGCATGGGCGTGGAGAAAAAGATGAATGCCCCGGGAAGACCGGTGACAGCAAACGCCCCCCGGCGGTCGCTCAAGCACCTCCGGACAGTTTGCCAGAAATCGACTGAAAAGAAAAGCTGTTGCTCACCATTATCTGAGAAAATTTCCCATTATTGTTGTCGGCTGCATTCCATCCAGAACTAAACTCCAGGGGCGGTTTTTTGCCAGCTTCGACGGCTATGGCTGCGCTCTGTGCCAGACCGGAGTACCGTGTGAATCGGGCATCCCTGTTGCCCAAAAGACCGGGGTGCACCGTTCGTCGTGATTGCCGCCATGACAGGCACGGCCGGGACGTCACTTTTCTCCGGGCCGACGCCAATGATTCTTTGCATTGGTGCCGATAATTTGCGACACTGGCAGCTGAAAGCCGTTGCCTCCGGTTATCACCAACGATGATCGACCACCATCAATCAAGCTGAACCAGTCATCGTGAAAGACGCGCCATCACCCGACTCCAGCCAGGCGAACCGACAGAGCGAAGAGCATTTTCGTCGTATCATCAACGTCCTGCCGCAATTTGTCGCCTATGTGAATGCCGACCTGACCTATCGCTACGCCAACCCCTCGTCGCAGGCCTTCTTCGGCCTGCCGCCCGAACAGCTGGTGGGCAGAAAGACCCGGGACATCATCGGCGCCAAGGCCCACGACGCCCTTGAGCCGTACCTGAAAAAAGTCCTCGCCGGCGAGACGGCGCACTACCAGCGGAACCTCGTCTATCCGGACGACAGGGTGCATACCATCGACGGCTGGCTGATCCCCGATCTGTCGGAGGGCGGAGAGGTTCTCGGCTATTACGCGATACTCTACGACATCACCCATATCAAAACGGCCCACGAAGCCTTGCGCGAAAAAGACGAAAAGATGCGCAGCCTCTTCCGGGTCGCGCCGATCGGCATCGGCATCACCAGGGACCGGACCATCGTCGAAGTCAACGACCGGTTCTGCCGCTTGCTCGGTTATCGGCAGGATGAACTGATCGGCCGCAACTCCCGGCTGCTCTACGGCAGCGACCAGGAATATGAAGTCGCCGGCGCCGAACGGCGGCGACAGATCAGCCGGCACGGCAGCAGTTCGATCGAGACGCGGATGTTCCGAAAAGACGGCCGGGCACTCACCGTGTTGACCAATGCAACGTCAATCGATCCGGGTGACCCGGAAGCGGGCATCATCTTCACGCTGCTCGATATCAGCAGCAGGAAACAGGCTGAACAGGCGATCCGCAATCAATCGAACACGCTGGATGCCATCTTCAACAGCACGCCGAGCATGCTGGTACTGGTCAACGAAGCGGGACGGGTGGAGAAAATCAACCGCCGGGCGATCGAGTTCTTCGGCAGCGATCAGCAGCAAGTCGCCGGCCGGCTCTGCGGCCTGCTGTTTGACTGCATCAACGCCGTCGGCCCCGATGACTGCGGTGCGAGGGAGGCGTGTTCGAGCTGTCCGATCCGCAGCCGTTTTTCCGAAACCTTTCGCAGCGGCACCACCTTCCGGGAAGAAGAAGACGAGATGACCCTGCGCCGGGGCGATCGGGAAATCACCTATCAACTGATCATTTCCACCGCCATCATCACCATCGAGCAGATCGACAAGGTTCTCATCTCGATCACCGATATCTCCGACATCAAGCGCAAGGAGGCGGAGCTGACCCGCCAGCGCATCGCCCACGAACAGCTGGAACAGCAATATCGCCAGGCCCAGAAGATGGAGCCGGTAGGCCGTCTCGCCGGCGGCATCGCCCACGACCTGAACAACCTGCTGGCGCCGATCCTCGGCTACAGCGAACTGCTGGCGGCCGACCTGACCGAAAACGACCCGCGCCGGACCGCGGTGGAACAGATTCTCTACGCCGGTCAGCGCGCCCGCGATCTGATCAAGCAACTGCTCGCCTTCAGCCGCAAGCAGACGCTCACCGTTCATACTATCAATGTCAACGATCTGCTCTCGCAATTTTACCGGTTATTGCGTCGCACGATCCGGGAAGATATCGACATCAACCTGCATCTTGCCGATTCCCTGCCGGATATCCAGGGCGATACCGGCCAACTCGAGCAGGTGATCCTGAACCTGGCGGTCAATGCCCAGGACGCGATGCCCGGCAGCGGCGAGTTGCGTTTCCAGACGGCACTGGTCATGCTGGACGAATCGGACAGCGGGGAGATGGATCTGACGCAGGCCGGGCCCCACGTGCTGCTTTCCATCACCGACACCGGCCTCGGCATGGACGACGACACCTGCGCCCAGGTCTTCGAGCCGTTTTTCACCACCAAGGACCAGCATAGCGGCACCGGTCTCGGTCTCTCCACCGTGTACGGCATCATCAAACAGCATAAGGGGGCGATTGACGTCACCAGCACACCGGGCCAGGGGACGACCTTTACCATTTACCTGCCGGCGACCGGCGGGGACAGCGATCAGGTCGGGGAAGAGAAGGACTCTTCGCATTCGGGGGTCCGGGGCAGCGAAACCATCCTGCTTGCCGAGGACGATCACAATCTGCGCACCATGGTAAAGACGGTCCTGCTGAAGCACGGTTACACCGTTCTCGCCGCTCCAAACGGCAGGCAGGCGGTGGAAGAGGCTCAAAACTACCCGGGCCGGATCGACCTGCTGCTCACCGATGTCATCATGCCGGAAATGAACGGTCGGCAGCTCTGCGAGCGCCTGGCCGGGCAATACAAGACCATCAAGGCACTCTATATGTCCGGTTATACCGCCGACGTACTGGCCGGCGAAGGTGCTCTCGATCACCGGATCGAGTTGATCCAGAAACCGTTTTCGGTCATGGACTTGCTGGCCAGAGTTCGCGCCCTGCTCGATCGTCCCCTGCCGCCGATTTGAGCAGACCGCCGGCAACCGACCGCATGCCGACGGCAATCAGCGACCCGCCTCCTGCTCCTCGCCCTCCTGCCCTCCGGAAAAGGCGTCGTCAGCGGAGAGAAACGGTTGACCGGCGTCAGGTGACGGAGATCAAAGGTGATAGCAGAGGCGGCCACTCAATTGATTTCTCTGACCCGCTCCAGGAGTCGGCGAGTTGCTCCCGGTTCTTGATTTTTTGCGGAGGCAGCGCTTCGACCTCGGCAAATCCGCCCAGATCAGCGGCGCCCCTCAGGCATGGTTACGCAGTTTCAGTTCAATCGGGTGCGGATTGAGATAGTACTGGTTCTTCAGATACGGCTCGTCGTATTTTCTGATGTAGTGGTTGAACAGGGTCAGCGGCACAATGAGAGGCACGTGATAATGGCGAAAGCGATCGATGATCTCCAGGAGTTCCTGCTTTTCATCGGCGCTGAGCAATTTCTTGAAATACCCCATCATGTGCATCATCACGTTACTATGTTTTTTCATGGTCGGTTTGAGTTTCATCGCCGCCATCAGAAGCTCCTGATACGCTGCAAACAACGGCTGCGGCTCATCGCTGCCGGCTCGGGCGACCAGACGCCCGAGTTCGCGGTAATGCTGTTCGCTGTGGGCGCGCAACAGCAGTTTGTGACTGGTATGAAACGCGACCAGACCCGCCGCCGTGGCCTGCTCACAAACACGGCGCCAGCGACGATAAACGAAAACGGACTCGATAAAATTCTCGCGCAGCACCAGATCGTGCAGCCGCCCTTCCTCCTCGACCGGCAGCCAGTGAAAATGATCGATAAAGGCCCGAGCGAACAGACCGACACCGGCCGAGCGGGGAACACCATTGGCATCATAGACCTTGACCCGCTCCATGCCCGACGACGGCGACTTGCTCTTGAAGATAAAGCCGCAGAGATCTTCTTCGGCCAGCTCGCGGACTCGGTCGGCCGCCCAGCGGGTCATCCGCTGGGTCATGTCGGTGTTGCTCCTGACGGTGACCAGCCGCGGCGCCGCCGGGTCGCCGACCAGGCGCATCGCCTCCCGCGGTACCGGCAGGCCGCACTCCACCTCCGGACAGACCGGCACGAAGGAGAAAAACCGGCCGAGGATATCGGTAACATAGCGATCGCGTTTATGCCCACCATCATAGCGCACCTCGTTGCCGAGCAGACAAGAACTGACACCGATCCTGATCAATTCATCCGTTTCGCTCACCATGGCTCGTTCTCCTTTATCGTTGGTGGGTGATGGGAAATTTTGTCGTAGTGATTATCATAGCACCGATATGAGATTTCGTCGCAAAAAACCATGCATGCCCACTCCGGCAATACCCCACGGCATCGGCCGGAACAATCGAATACGCCCAGAGGTACGCCGGTGAACCGCAGAAACAAAGACATCGAACGGCGCGGCCGCCGACTCGCCGACGGCCGCCGCGGCGCGGGACCGGTGGTCTGTTGGCTGTCCCGCGACCAGCGGGTCCGCGACAATTGGGCCCTGCTCGGCGCCCAGCAAGAGGCCCTGATCCACGGCCGGGGACTGGTCGTGGTCTTCTGCCTGGTCACCGATTATCCCGGTGGCGAGCAGCGCAGCTATCACTTTCTGCTGACCGGTCTAACCGAACTGGCCGGGCAACTGGCGGAACTCGGCATCGGCTTCGTGCTGCTGCGCGGCGAGCCGGTCGCACTGCTGCCGCCCTGGCTCCGGCGAATCGATGCCTGCACGCTGGTCGGCGATTTCGATCCGCTGCGCCTCAAACGGCAATGGCAGCAGCGAGTGCTCGAAGAGATCGAGGTGCCGTTTATCGAAATCGACGCCCACAATGTCATCCCGGCCTGGGTCGCCTCCAACAAGAAGGAATATGCCGCCGCCACGTTCCGGCCGAAATACCGGCGACTGATCGATGATTACCTGACCGATATCCCGGCGCTGATCAGTCATCCGTATCCCGCCCCGGTCGCTCCGCCGCCGCCGGCCACGAACCGCCTGCTCGGCGAAGTCGCCGGCCGCCGGGCCGCCCCGGTCAATTGGCTGGTACCGGGCGAGGCGGCCGGCAATGCAGCCATCGAAGCAGCCCTGCAGCACCGGCTGCCGGGCTACGCGAGCCGGCGCAACGATCCCTGCGCAAGCGGTCAATCGGGCCTGTCGCCCTACCTCCATTTCGGCCAGATCTCCGCCCAGCGGGTGGCCTGGCGGGTCTCCCGGGCTAAGCTGGCGGAGGAGGACCGGCAGGCGTTTCTCGAGGAATTACTCGTCCGCCGCGAACTGGCCGACAATTTCTGCCTCCATGAACCGGACTACGACCGCTTTGCCGGTTTTCCCGCCTGGGCGCAGCAGAGCCTCAATGAGCATCGAGGCGACCGGCGGCCGTATTGCTATAGCCTCGAAGTACTGGAAACCGCCGGCAGCCACGAAGCACTCTGGAACGCCTGCCAGCGCGATCTGGTCGAGACCGGTAAGCTGCACGGCTATCTCCGCATGTACTGGGCCAAGAAGATCCTTGAATGGACCCGCGAGCCGGAAGAAGCGCTCCGCATCGCCATCATCCTGAACGACCGCTATTCCCTGGACGGTCGGGATGCGAACGGCTATACCGGCATCGCCTGGTCGATCGGCGGGGTGCACGACCGGGCCTGGCCGCGCCGACCGATCTTCGGCAAAGTCCGCTTTATGAACGAGAAGGGCTGCCGGCGAAAATTCGCCGTGGACGATTATATCACCGCCGTCAATCTCAGCCAACGCCGGGAGGGGGTTTAACCCCGGTCTCGACCAACGGCCCCATCGCCCTCTCGATTCGTCATCACCCTCAGACAGAATAGTAGCTTATACTATTATTTAACTCTTATTTACTCCCCATTGTCGCGCCGATAAACGCTGCCTACCGTTATCCTAACAACGGGCAGCGTTTCCTCTGCCCGAGATAATCTCTGCGAGGTCGGCTATGACACAACAACGATTTCCGTTCACCTGGCGCCTCTTGGTGCTATTTTTATTCGGCACCCTTGTCCTCACTGCCGGATGTAGTAAGACGGGTGTGCATGACTATGACGGGAGGGCACCGCGATTCGATATCATCGACTACTTCAGCGGCCAGACGCGCGGCTGGGGCATCGTCCAGGACCGGGCCGGTAATCTGAAGCGACAATTCGTCGTCGATATCGCCGGCCGCTTGGACGAGAAGGGCAATATGGTCCTGGAGGAAGATTTTTCCTGGGACGACGGTGAGCTGAGCCGCCGCGTCTGGACCATCACCCGGACCGAAGAAGGCTCTTTGCTCGGTTGCGCAGACGACGTGGTCGGTGAGGCGTCGGGTGATGCGGCGGGCAACGTACTGAATTGGCGATACAAGCTGGAAGTGGTGGTCGACGGGTCGACCTGGGTCGTTTCCCTTGACGACTGGATGTTCCTGCAGCCGGACGGGATCCTGCTCAACCGCGCCGAGATGAGCAAATTCGGCATCCGGGTCGGCGAAGTCACTATCGCCTTCCAGAAACAATCCGGCACGGGAGGTATCTGATCATGGCTCGTTTTCCATTCTTTCTTTTCGTCCTCGGCCTGATCCTGGCCCTGCAGCCACCGGCCGGAGCCGTGGTCGAACTGGCGCCGGTCGGCTCCGGCAGTGTGCGCTATCTCGGCCTGATCAAGGTCTACGATGCGACCCTTTACGCCCCGCCGCTGGCGGGCGAAACGGCCATCCTCAATGCCGAGGAATCGTTCTGCCTGCAGCTCGACTATGCGGTCGACGTGCCGTCTACGGCCTTTATCGAGGCCGCGGATACCATCCTGGCCCGGCAACACGAGCCGGCGGTACTGGCCCGGCTTCGATCGCAGATCGAGGTCATCCATCGCAGCTACCGCGATGTCAAAGGCGGCGACAGCTACCGGCTCTGCTACGACGACACCAACGGCCAGAGCCGGCTGGCACTCAACGACGAAGTCCTGGCAACCATCGAGTCGGCCGAATTCGCCGCCGTCTATTTCGGAATCTGGCTCAGTCCCGATCAACCGCTGGACGTGTCATTGCGGGACGATCTCTTTGCCGGCTTGCAGCAGGAGACTAACAAATGAACAGACTGGACGACTTCCTGGCCGTCTACAACCGGCTGACGATCGATAATCTCGATCTGCTCGACCGGATCTACAGTGCGGACATCGAGTTTTGCGACCCGGCCCACGAAATTCGCGGCCTGGAGGCCCTACGACGCTATTTTGCCGAACTTTACCGAAACGTTGACTCGATTGGTTTCTCCTTCAATCGCCGGCACCGTGTCGACAGCGAGGCCTACCTGAGCTGGCGCATGAGCTTTCGTCACCCGAAACTTGCCCGCGGCCGCACCATCGAGGTCGACGGGCTGAGCTACCTGCAGTTCGACGATACCGGCAAAGTCAGCTATCACCGGGACTACTTCGATCTCGGCGCGATGCTCTATGAGCACCTGCCCCTGCTCGGCAGACTGGTCAAAACAATCAAACGGAGGCTGGGCACATGAATATCCTGATCACCGGCGCCACGTCGGGCATCGGCAAACAACTGGCCATCGACTACCTGGCCGACGGCCACCGGGTCTGGGCAGTCGGCCGCAACGAACAGCAACTCGAGGAGCTCGCCGCCCTCGGCGCCGAAACCGGGATCGTCGATCTGCTCGACCGTGATACGACCCTGGCCTGGTTCGCCGGCCTCGAACGCATCGACTGCGCCATACTCTCGGCCGGCTCCTGCGAGTACATCGACCTGCCCGATTTCGACAGTGCGCTGCTCGCCCGGGTCATGCGCATCAACGTGGAAACCATGGGCCACAGCATCGAAGGCGTTTTGCCCGCCCTGCGTCGCAGCGAGGCGCCGCAGCTGGTCGGCATCGGCTCCGCCGCCGCCTACCTGCCGCTGCCCCGGGCCGAGGCCTACGGCGCCTCGAAAGCGGCGGTCGCCTACCTGATCGAGACCCTGCGGATCACGCTGGCCGCCGAGGGCATCGCGGTCAGTCTGGTCTGCCCCGGCTTCGTCAAGACGCCGCTGACCGACCGCAACGATTTCCCGATGCCGTTTCTGGTCACCACCGAACAGGCCAGCACGGCGATCCGTACGGGCATCGCCAAACGCCGGGCCGAGATCCATTTCCCGAAACGATTCACGCTGCTGATGAAAACGGCATCGCTGTTGCCCCGCGGACTCTGGCTACGGCTGGCAAAACGGATGAAAAAATCATGAAATCGATCGCCATCATCGGCACCGGCATCGCCGGCCTGACCAGCGCCTATTACCTGTCCCGGCAGCACCGGGTGACGGTCTTCGAGGCCAACGACTATATCGGCGGCCACACCCATACTATCGATGTCCGGCACGACGGTGAACAGAGCGCCATCGATACCGGCTTCATCGTCTTCAACGACCGCACCTATCCGCGATTCATCCGCCTGCTCGGCGAACTCGGCGTCGCCTATCAACCGACCGAGATGAGCTTTTCGGTACGCAACGACGCGATCGGCCTGGAATACAACGGCCACAACCTCAGCAGCCTGTTCGCCCAGCGCACAAACCTGGCCAACCCGGCCTTTCTGCGGATGCTTGCCGACATCGTCCGCTTCAACCGCAGGGTGAGGAGCGAGGCCTCGCGCGAGCGATTGCGCACCATCGGTGACTACCTGGACGAGCACCGCTTCGGCTCGCTGTTCGCCGACAACTACCTGCTGCCGATGATCGCCGCCATCTGGTCGATGGGCCTCGACGATGTCCGGGCCTTTCCGCTGCGCTTTTTCGCGCGGTTTTTCGAGAACCACGGCTTGCTCAACGTGGTGGACCGGCCGCAGTGGTACACCATTGTCGGCGGCTCGAGCAGTTACATCGAGCCGCTGACCGCCCCGTTTAAGGACTCGATCCGGCTGAGCAGCCCGGTCGAGCGCATCGTCCGTGATGGGCGCTCGGTGCAGCTGACGAGCAACGGCAGGACGGAAGCTTATGACGAGGTGGTGCTCGCCTGCCACGGTGACGAAGCCCTGGCCCTGATCGGCGACCCAAGCGTGCAGGAACGAGCGGTGCTGGGGAAGATCCGCTTCACCGACAACGACGTGATCCTGCACACCGACGAGCGCATCCTGCCGCGGCAGCGGCGGGCCTGGGCGAGCTGGAACTATCGCCTCGACCCGGCCCGCCCCGGCCGATCGACGCTGACCTACAATATGAACATGCTGCAGCGCCTGAATAAACGCCACACCTATCTGGTCACGCTCAACGAGCAGATCGACGAGGTACACGTGCTGGCCCGCTTTCGCTATCACCACCCGGCCTACGACGCGCACCTGCTTGAGGCCCAGGAGGGGTGGCCGGCCATATCCGGCGTCGACCGGCTCCATTTCTGCGGCGCGTACTGGTTCAACGGCTTCCATGAAGACGGGGTGCGCAGTGCGTTGCGAGTCTGCTCGGCGCTGGGGGTAACGGTATGAATCATGCCCTCTATGTCGGCCGCGTCAGCCACCGGCGCTTTCTGCCCCGCGCCCATCGCTTCAGCTACCCGTTTTTCATGTGGCACTTCAACCTCGACCGACTCGACACCCTGCCGGATCTGAAACCCTGGTTTGCGACAGCGGGGTTCGCCCTGAGTCGCCTGCGCCGCGGCGACTACCTCGGCCCGGCCGACGAGTCGCTGGCAATCAGCGTCAAAAGAAAAATGGCCGAGCTGACCGGCCGACCGGTGAGCGGCGCGGCGACCGGCCTGCTCAACCTGCGCACGCTCGGTCTCTATTTCAGCCCGGTCAATTTCTATTTCGGCCATGATCAGGACGGCCGCTGCAGCCACCTGCTCGCCGAGGTGTCGAACACCCCGTGGAACGAGCGCCACTACTACGGCTTTTACCTGGCGAACGGCGAGCAGCGGCCGACCCACCCGAAGGCTTTCAAGGTGTCGCCCTTCAACCCGGTCGACCAGTACTATCGCTGGCAGATCGAGCCGCCCGGCGAAACGGCCCGGATCGTCATCGAGGTCGATGACGCTCGCGGCCGGGTCTTTTCCGCCCAGCTGCAGCTGGAGCGCCGGCCGCTCAGCCGGCCCGCCGTGCGCCGGCAGCTGCTGCGCCGTCCGGTGATGACCGCGGCGGTGATCGGCGCCATTTATTGGCAAGCCCTGAAACTCTACATCAAAAAAGTCCCGTATATACCATATCGCAAGGAGATGACATGACCACCATCGCCCCCTCCCGCTCATTCGCCGCGTTCCCGGTGGCACCGACCTTTCTGCAGAACCGGGCCAGAGCCCTGCTGCACCGGCTTCTGAAAAAGCTGCGCCACGGCCGGATCACGCTGATCGACGACACCGACCGGCACAACTTCGGCAGCGATCCGGCCCTGCACTGCACCATTACCATCAGGGACCCACGGGCGTACGTCAGCATCCTCTCCGGGGGTTCGGTCGGGGCCGGAGAGTCGTATATCGACGGTTTCTGGGAAACCGACCGGCTCACCGACCTGGTGCGCATCATCGCCCGCAACCAGGCAGTGCTCCAGGATATGGAGCAGCAATCGTCTTCCCTGGCCAGGCTGCTGCGGCGGGTCGGCCATTTCTGGCGCCGCAACAACCGGAGCGGGTCGAAAAACAACATCATCGCCCACTACGACCTGGGCAATGAGCTGTACGCCGCCTTCCTCGACCAGGCGATGATGTACTCCTCGGCGATCTACCCGGCCCCGGACAGCACGCTGGAAGAGGCGGCCCGTTACAAACTGGACCACATCTGCCGGCGGCTCCAGCTCGGCCCGCGGGACCACGTGCTGGAAATCGGCTCCGGCTGGGGCGGTTTTGCCATCCATGCGGCCGCCCACTATGGCTGTCGGGTTACTACCACCACCATTTCCGAGGCCCAGTACGAGGAAGCAAAGCGGCGCATTAATGCTGCCGGACTGACCGAGCGGATAACCCTGCTCCGCCAGGACTATCGTGACCTGCAGGGCAGCTACGACAAGCTGGTCAGCATCGAGATGATCGAGGCGGTCGGCGATCGCTACCTGCCGGAGTTTTTCAAAAAGTGCAATTCGCTGCTGCGGCCGGACGGTGTCATGCTGCTGCAGGCGATCACCATCAGGGACCAGCAATACGAGGAGTATCTCGGCGATGTCGACTTTATCCAGAAGCACATCTTCCCCGGCGGCTGCCTGGCTGCCAACAGCCGCATGCTGGATGTGCTGAGCCGCTCCACCGATCTGGTGGTGCGTGGCATCGAGGATTTCGGTCTTGATTACGCCCGCACCCTGCGTGACTGGCGCACCCGCTTCCACACCGCCTTCACCGGCCTCAAGGAATACGGCTACGACGAGCGTTTTCGGCGGCTCTGGGAATTCTATCTGTGCTATTGCGAAGGCGGCTTTCTCGAACGGACGATCAGCGTCGTGCAACTGGTCGCAGACCGTCCCGGCAACCAACTGCCGGCAAGGCTGGCACCATGAACTGGCTGGTCAACCTGCTCATCTACAACCTGGTCTGGCTGATCTGCGTGCTGGGCGGCAACGCCCTGGCCTGGCTCGGCCTGGTCCTGGTGGCCGGTCATTTTCTGGCCAGCCCCTCCCGGCGCCGGGATGCCCTGCTGGCGGGGACACTGCTGGCCATCGGCATAATTGTCGACACCACTCTCGTCAGGATCGGTTTTTTCTCGTTCAACCCGGATCAGTTTCCGATCCCGCTCTGGCTGGCCACGATCTGGCTGGCCCTGGCCACCCTGCCCAACCACAGCCTCAGCTGGATGAAGCATCGCCCCATGCTGTCGGCCCTGTTCGGCGCCCTCGGCGGGCCGCTCGCCTATTGGGGCGGGGTCCGCCTCGGCGCGGCAACACTGAACTGGCCGCTGCTCGAATCGCTGCTGCTGCTGGCCGTGGTCTGGGGCCTGCTCTGGCCGCTGATCATGCTGCTCAGCACCTCAAGCAAAAAAAGGGGACAGTCCCATTTTAAAAAGTTTTAAAAAGGGACTGTCCCCTTTTTTGCCCTTTTTCGGTTACTTTTTTAACTTACTGCCTGCGGATTTCGATATAATCGAGATAGGAAACGGCGGCCTCGCCGGTGTTGTCGGAATCGTTCATGACTGCCACGGCTGCCGTCGGTGGCGGCGGCTCGCCAAAAGCGGCGCGGTAGTCTTCATCCACGTTGACCTGCTCTTCCACCCAGCTGCCGACCTGCTGTGGCCCCGATTGCAGTGGAATCATGACTGAACGGTCGGTATACGGAGAGAACACCGACTCCGTCTCCTCGGCGCGATTAGCCCAGATATAGTTGACACTGCTGTGCGGCGGATACTCGCCGTAAAAGGTTTTGGCCAACTCGTAGGTGATCTTCATGCCCCACGGCGCCGTTTCCGGATCATAGGCAAAGACCACGTAGACCCGCAGCGGATAGTCGTCGCCCTGCTTGGTGCGATAGTCACCTCGCTCATAGACCGTATCGACCTGCCAGCGCCAGCGTATGATCGGATAATCGGCCACGGAAAAGGTTTCGCTGCTAATCAATGCCGAGGCGCTGTTGTCGCTGGCGGCAACTAAAACCGATTCGCCGCCGCGATGTTCGACTGAGTAGCTCGTATGCCGGTCGATGCCATCAAAAAAGAGCGGCTCCCAGCCTTCAAGATCGGTGAACTCCTCCCGCAACAACACCTTTTCTTCTGCCTGCAGGGACACGCCGCTCAACAGCAGCACGCCCAGCCCCCAGATCAGCTTCGCTCGACCACGTGCCGCCATCACTCGCATCTCCTCTTTTCCATTGCCATTTTTGATAGGTGCGGAGGACAGGTCGGAACCTGCCCCGCCGTTGGTGGAGATTCAGGCGATCCGGCCGCAGCGCGGCAGCCGGAGGCGGCGCCGGCCAGCCCTGGCGATTGCAAGGGAGATCCTGATGCTTCTCCGACTCCACAGTGCTGGTAATTAAAGGGCGGTGCCACTGTCGCGGCCGAGAAGGATCTGCTGACCGTGATAGGCCGCCCCCCAGAGACCGCTGTCCTCGTTATCCAGCAGATACACCGGCATCGTTGCCAGCAGCTGCCCCATGCTCGGGGATGTGCGAAATTCCCGGCGAAACTCGTCATGGGTAACGATCTCCGGAGCTTTGGCGGCAACACCGCCGGCGATATACACACCGCCGGAGGCCACTATGGTCAGGGCGAAATCGCGACACACCCGACCATAAAACCGCGCCGCCCAGGCGAGCGTCTCTGATGATGGGGTGAATCGGGAGCTCACCTCTTCAGGAGTCAGGTCCTCACCGGCAAGAAACCAGTGCAGATAGCGCAGCCCCTGCCCCGAGACCACCAGGTTGCCGGTGATCTGCGACATACCGCTGCGCTCCCGAAAAAAGCTTTGAAATTCGTATTCCTGTTTGGCGACAAACGGGAACAGGCTGTGGCCGCCCTCTGAGGGAAGAGCCAGCGCGGCACCATTGGTGCGCGGCACCAGCGTTGCTTTGCCCAGCGCGGTACCCGCCCCGATGACACCAATGGTGGTGCCGGCAATCGCCTCTCCCGGCAGAATCGTCCGGGCGGCTGTGCCGACCGGAGAGATGCAGGCATACGCCTGGCCGACGAAATCGTTAATCAGCTCGATACGCTGCGCCACGTCGGCATCCGACTTTCTGGCCAGATCGATATCCCAGGCGATATTCGGGGGATCGCAGTAACGTCCCTGCCGGACCGGTCCGGCCGCCCCGATAACGGCGATATCAGCCGTTTTCGGAGCCAGTGGGAATTCGCTGGCGGCCAGCTGGGTCAGCAACTCGGCAAACGAAGACGCATCGGCCGTCGGTATCCACTTTTTTGCCACCAGGGACAGTACGCCCCCGGCTGTTGTCTGAAAATGCGCGAAGCGGCTGTTGGTTCCGCCGATATCGGCGGCCAGAATCGACTGCATCGTCTCCTCCCTCACTAAGACCCGCCCGTTCGGTTCCATCCACCATCTGTTACATGATAGAACACATCGGGCAACCGAAACCATCCAGCCGCTGAAGCGCCCACCCCATTCATGCCGTTACGGCCATACCGACGAGGCCAGACGATCTCTACCGGCGCAGCTCACTGATCACATCGATGGCTGAGGCCGGTTCGGGACGGACGGTGTGATCGAGATTGACGTCGGCGGCCCGAATTATCCCCTGCTGGTCGACGATGAAGCGCGACGGCATCGGCAGTGTCCAGCTGTTGTCTCCGTTGTAGGCGGGAACATCGATATTGAATACCTCGGAGTATACCCGCACCATACTCTGCGGCAAGGTGATGGCCACGCCGAATGAATCGGCGACCACATTGCCCTGATCGCTGAGCACCGTAAACGGCAACTTGCTCTCGGTTGCCAGCACCCGGGAATGCTCGGGCAACTGCGGTGAAATGGCCACCAGGGAGCCTCCCGCGGCAGTGATATCGGGATAGCTGTCACGCAGAGCTGCCAGCTCCGCATTGCAATATGGTCACCATTTGCCGCGGTAAAACAGAACCACCAGTGGCCCGGCGGCCAACAGGTCGTCCGATGCGACGACTTCCCCCCGCGTATCGGGCAGAGAGAAGGCCGGAGCCATGTCACCGACGCCACGTGCTCTCTCCCGGACCATCTCCTGCTGTAATTCGGCGAATCCTTGTTTGATCGCCGCAATCGCGTCCGGCGTGAGTTTTTCTGCAGACTTTTCTCTGATCGTCTGGAGCTGCTGCTGCAGGCTTGTCATATTGTATCCTCCTTCCTGGCCCTCCTGGTCGATAAAATCCGGCTGCCGCCGGTTTCACGATGGTCCGTGTCATAGCGACCGGCACATTGAAAGTACGACAACCGGGACATTGGCAATACAGTATACATTCTCAGGACCGATGCCAGTAATCGACGATTTTCTGCGCCTTTTGATCTTCCACGCCCA
>CAYSSK010000010.1:0-57824 GCA_964433645.1 uncultured Desulfofustis sp. | reverse complement strand
TTCAGGGTATACTCGGCCGGCGACAGGGCGTTGAGTTCCAGGTAACGTGCCGGCTCCGACAGAGAGCGCTGGCGGTCCAGATGTCCTTCGATAACTCTCTTCAGACCAGAATCGGCGCCATATTCCCTGGTCTGCCAGCGGCCTTCAGCCGGCGGCAGGATATCCGTCACCCGTCCGTCCTCGGCAAAATAGCGACAGACCGGCCGCCCGTCCGGCAAGAGTCCGAAGGTGACACCCTGGTCCGGCGGCGCGATGAACATGCCGCGGACATCGGCCAGCAGACCGGCGGCGAAACCTGGTCGGTCAAAGGGCGGCACGGCCCGCTCGACTACCACTTCTTCATCTGCTCCACCGGTCGCCTCGAAGAGGGTTACGCCTTCGACGGTCACCAAGGCGCAGCTGAGATCGGGGGGATCCACCACCGTAACGCCGATCACGGTTCCGGCAAAACCGCCGGCCGAGGCAAATTCCAGCGAGTGCACCAGCTGCCATGACCCGGCGGGGAAAACCGCCTCGCAGCGCTGCTGCCGGTCGTCGCTCTGTACATCGACCAATTCGGGCAAACGGTGCTCGGCATGAGGGGCACACGAAGCAAGCAGCAGGGCGGCCAGCAAAACGCAAAACGATCGTATCATGGGCCGGTAAACAGCGTCGCCGGCAGCTGTTGATTGATGCTGCGGTTGGCAAAGGTCATCTTCGTATATGAGTCCGGTCCTTCTTCGATCAACACGCTGTCGAGCA
Source organism: uncultured Desulfofustis sp. (assembly GCA_964433645.1). GTDB lineage: Bacteria > Desulfobacterota > Desulfobulbia > Desulfobulbales > Desulfocapsaceae > Desulfofustis. The sequence continues at coordinate 57,083 of CAYSSK010000010.1, read as the reverse complement.
GGCCGTTTTCCCCACCGATTTCGATCTCGATACCGGTGATCAACGCCGCCAGTCGCTGCTCCTTCGGGGTGAGCCTGATGGTCCGCTCATCGATGGAGGATACCGTAAACATCGCGTTGTCGGTGAACCGGCCGGCCAGCCAGTTGCTGATCTCGGCCAGCACGATCTGCAGGGACCCGACCTGGGCGCCGCGCTCCTCTTGGAGCTCTCCGTTCTGCTCGACGAATGTGCGCACCGCACCGTTATGCATGATCAACACGGAACGCACCGGTTCGAGATACTCCCAGCGCAGGGATTGCGGTACCTGGAAGGCGAAGGTCCCCGTGGAAACGAGGGGCCGGGCCAGGATTTTCAGGTGCTTGACCTGAACGAAATCGGCCTGCACCGAGCGCAGCTCGACAATCGCCTGCTCCCCACCGCCGGTTGCCACCGCCACGGCGGGCTGCCAGGAAGCCCCGACGGCTACCAGAAAAAGCAACCACAGCACCTTCACTAAAACATTCCTCCATTCACCGAAATGACCTGCCCGGTAATATAGGACGCGTCGTCGCTGCACAGGAACCTGACCACCCGGGCCACTTCTTCCGGCCTGCCGATCCGGGCCATCGGAATCAGGGACTTGATCTGCTCTTTCGGCGCCTCGGCGATCATATCGGTTTCGATGAGTCCGGGTGCCACCACATTGACACGGATCCCGAGCCGCGCCACTTCCGCGGCGATGGCCCGACTGGCCGCGTTGATGCCGGCCTTGGCCGCCGCATAATTGGCCTGCCCCCGATTGCCCATCAACGAAGCGGCCGAAGAGATGGAGACAATGGCCCCGGCCCGTTTGGGGATCATCTTTTCCAGGACCGGACGGGTCAAATTGTAAAACCCGCCAAGGCTGGTGTCGACCACCGATTGCCATTTTTCCCGGGACATCATCAAGAACAGGCCGTCGGCGACCACCCCGGCATTGTTGACCAACACGGCGATACCGCCGGCTCGTTGGGCAACGTCTGCTACCGCCTGTTCGGCGGCCTCACCGTCGCACACATCGAACCGGCAGAGCGTGCCGGCAGCGCCCGCCGCCTCGACCTCGGCCAGGGTCTGCCGGGCGCCCGCCTCATCGGACCGGTAATTGATCACCACATCATAGCCGGCGGCGGCCAGCTCGATGCAGATTGCCCGGCCGATGCCCCGGCTGCCCCCGGTCACCAGGGCGGTTTTCCTGTTATTGTTCGCTTCCATGCCCCGCTTCTACCTGAAAAAGTTGGAGAGTTATCTCGGCGATCGGGCGCTCCTGACAATGAGCAGTGCATTCGACCTCCCTGAGACTGGAAAAACTATAGGTGTTCTCGGCCCGGACAACGACGCTCTGGCCGAGCAAAAGACGCTCCACGGCAAAACTGGCCCGCTTGACACCGACCAGATAGCCTGTTTTATCGGAATCCAACCCCTGGGTTTTGACCCGGTCCCAGCCATTACAGACACCGGCGGTCTGGGCCGCCAGTTCGACCAGGATCAGCGAACCGACACCGCCGTCCCCCGCCAGCGGCCAGCTCGGCTTGACGACACATCGGGTTACCGCAATGACCCGGTCGACGGCCAGGACCTCGTCGATCAGCACCATGCGGCCGCGATGCGGCAAAAGATCTTCCAGTGATAGCCCATGCTGTTCAAGCACATTCAAGATAAAACCCAAAACTGGTTACTAACACGCGCCGATTCCGGCTTTTCGTATATCCCCTGACGGGGAGCCACAACGAACAGTGAAACTCACCGCCACGAGCGACAGGGCTGCCCGGTTCTGCCGGAGGCCGCATCGCGAAGGTTCGGCGGAGCTGAGAATCAGGCCCGAAGGGGGCGGACGACCGGCGACGACAAGCCGGCGGCGGTGCCGGCCGCATCAGGCGGTGCCCCGGTCGACGGGCGGCAGTGAGGTCATCACGATTGATAAAAATGAGTAAATGAGATGACAACTCGATTCAGGCGTAATATATAACATTGTCTGAAACGCAGCACAATCTCAGAACTGGACGTGGATCACACCGCGGCATCTGCCTGTCCCTGCCACGCTATCCAGCACGATTGGCCCCGGCAAAAGCTCACTTCGGATCGACATCTTTCATGGACGCATTGATTGCAGAGCTCAAAGTTAAGCTCATCGACATTCTCAACCTTACCGACCTGACCCCGGACGACATCGACGAAAACGCCCAACTCGTCGGCGGCGAATTGGGGATCGACTCCATTGATGTCCTGGAGATGGTGGTCATGATCGAAAAAGATTACGGGGTCGTGATCAACAGTCAGGAAATCGGCGAACAGGTCTTCGCCACCCTGACTTCGCTGGCCCGATACATCGAAGCGAATACTCCCGCCCCGACGCCTTGACCACCCGGCCCGTCTATATCGCCGGCATCGGCATCGTCAGCTCACTCGGCTCGGGACCGGCCGCTACCCGGCAGGCACTGATCGCCAACCAGAGCGGCATTGCACCGCTCACTCTGTTTCCTCTGCTGCAGGACTCACCGTTGCCGGTCGGCCAGGCACCGCCAGGCACCACCGCCACGGACCTGCCGCGCACCCACCAGCTGGCCGAAGCCGCCGCACTGCAGGCCATGGCCGAGTACCCGGACCCGCCGGAAGCGGTTATTATCGGCACCACCACCGGCGGTATCCTGACGACGGAAGCGCTGCTGCGCAGCGATGATCGTGATGCCGGCCGCTATCGCCATCACGGGCTGACAACGGTGGCCGAAGACGTCGCCCGGAGAGTTCATTGCGTCGGCCCGGCGCTGACCGTCTCCACCGCCTGCTCGTCGGGGGCGGCCGCCATTGCGCTGGCCGTGCGGCTGCTGCAGCGCGGAACGATGGAGCGGATTCTGGTGGGCGGCGCCGACTCCCTGTGCCGACTCACCTATTTCGGTTTTCACTCCCTGCAACTGGTCGATCGGGCCGGGTGCCGGCCCCTGGACCGGGACCGTCAGGGGATGAGCGTGGCCGAAGGAGCGGCCTTGCTGTTGTTGACCGGCAGCAGGCCCGAGCACCCCCACGGCCTGTTCACCGGAGCCGGACTCTCCTGCGACGCGTACCACCCGGCCTCGCCCCACCCGGACGGCGACGGGGCCCTCCGGGCCATGCAGGCGGCATTGGCCGACGCCGGCCTGCAGCCCGGCGACGTGGATTACCTGAGCCTGCACGGTACCGGGACTCCCGATAACGACCTGGCCGAAGCCAGGGCCGTACGCCGTCTCTTTGATGCCCCACCGCCATTGTCTTCAATCAAGGGCGCCACCGGCCACACCCTGGCCGCCTCCGGGGCTATCGAGGCGGTAGTTGCGACAATTGCCATCACCGAAGGACTGCTGCCGGCCACCACCGGCTGCCGCCAGCCCGATCCCATCCTCGACCTGCAGCCGATCCTGTCGCCGCTTCGACAACCGGTTACGACGGTGCTGTCCAACTCGTTTGGTTTCGGCGGCAATAACTGCTGCCTGGTGGTGCAGCAGGCCTCGGCCAGTGACCGAAGCAGCCGGAGGCCGGCACCGCCGAAGCAGCCGGAAAAACGACTGCTCGCCCTGCACGGCTGGAGTTGTCTGACCGGCGCCGGTGATCTGACGACAACACGGGAAAGCCTGCTGGCCGGACACCCCGTTGGCGGCCAGGCCGATCTCACCGTGGTTTCGGCAGGCCTGCCGCCGCGGCTGACCCGCCGGCTCAAGCGCCTGCCGCGTCTGGCCCTGGCCCTGGCCAGCGCCGCCGTGGACCGCGCCGCCGGCGCCGGCCCGCCAAACGGCATCTTCCTTGGTACCGGCTGGGGCGCCCTCTCGGAAACTCACGATTTTCTCAGGCGACTCGCCGAATCAGACGAGCAGTTCCCCAGCCCGACCGATTTCGTCGGTTCGGTGCACAACGCCGCGGCCGGACAGGTTGCCCAGCTGCTTGGGGCGACCGGTGCCAACATCACTACCAGCGGCGGCGACTATTCGTTTGAACAGGCGCTGCTCGCCGCCGACCTGCTGCTTGAAGGCACCGACCACACGGCGCTGGTGCTTGGCGTTGACGAAGGACACCCGGTCCTGTCGCCGCGCTTTGACCCTTCCATCGTATCGGATGGCGCACCGGCAGACGGCGGCGGGGCCTTGGTGGTCGGCAAACAGCTGATCGAAGCGCAGTGGCGGGTAAGCGTGCCGTTCTACCAGAGCGGCAGGTCGGCAAACCCCGCCGCCTCACTGCTCGCCTGGTGCGGCGGCAGGCAGGTCCTAGAGGAGTGTTGCGGGGTGATTCTAGCCGGTATTGCTCGCGACTCTCAGCGCCTCGGGGAACAGCAGCTCAACGCTTTCCTGACGCTCCTCAAGGCGCCACCGCCGGTCATCCGTTATCGCCCACTGGTCGGTGAATTCGCCTCCGCCTCGGCAGTGGCCGCGGTGCTGGCCGCCAGCCTGCTGCAGGACGGCACGCTGCCGGCAGCCCTGAGCCGCGGCCCGGCCGTATCGCTGGCAGGAAAAACCGTGCTGGTCCTCGGCCTTGGCACCTGTCTGACGGCGATGGAGTTTTCCCGGTCATGAAAATCCTGCTGATCTCACCCAACACGCTGACCAGTCCCTACCCCGTTTACCCGATCGGACTCGATTACGTCGCCGCCTCGGTGGTCGATCACCACGAGGTCCGGATCGCCGATCTCAATCTGATCTCGCGTGCGGAACTGGCGCGGCAACTGGCCGATTTTGCACCGGAGGTGATCGGCCTGTCCTGCCGTAATATCGACAATACCGACGCCGCCGCGCCGCGTGCGTTCATCGATGATTATCGGCATCTCGTCAACTGGCTGCGCCGCCATACCCGGGCGACCCTGGTCTGCGGCGGCAGCGGTTTCACCATTATGCCGGCGGCCTTCTGCGCCGCCGTCGACTGCGACTACGGCATCATCGGTGAGGGCGAACGTTTCGGACCCTTTATCGAGGCACTGGCGGCGGGGCGCGAGGTCACCGACTTGGACGGCGTCATCTCGCCACGTCGACCGGACGCCTGGCCGCCGCCGTGGGACGGCACGCCGAGGCGGGCCTTTGCCGCTTCATCCGGGCACCATGCCTTCTATCTGGCCAACGGCGGCATGCTCAATGTGCAGACCAAACGCGGCTGCTCGTTTCGTTGCATCTACTGCCCCTATCCCCATATCGAAGGCCAGCGCCATCGGCTGCATCTTCCCGGGCAAGTGGCGGCAACCGCGGTGGCCCTGCAGGAAGCGGGAGCACGCTACCTGTTTATCACCGATTCCGCGTTCAATTCCGACGTTGCCCACAGCCTGGAGGTGGCCCGCGCCTTCAAGGAAGCGGGACTGTCCATACCGTGGGGCTGCTTTTTCGCACCGATCAGGACCGATCCCGATTATTTCCGGATCATGAAGGAGTCCGGACTCAAACATGTCGAATTCGGCACCGAGTCACTCTCCGACACGATGCTCAAGACCTACCGCAAGCCGTTCACCGCTGCCGATGTCTTCGCTGCCCATCGCCTGGCCCGGGACGCCGGACTGCACGTGGCCCACTATTTCCTGCTTGGCGGGCCGGGCGAAACGGAGGAGACGATGCGCACCTGTCTCGACGGCGCCGAGCGTCTCGACAAGACCGCCCTGTTCTTCTTCGTCGGAATCCGGCTCTATCCTAACACAGCCCTCTATGATATCGCCGTCGCCGAAGGCAAACTGTCGCAGCATACCGATTTGCTGCGGCCCGTTTTCTATCAGGCCGACGCGATAGAGCATCGCACCATCGAGGCCCTGGTCAGCAAGCGGGCCGGCAACCGGGTCAACTGGGTGATCGGTTCCGGCGGCGACCAGGTTGCGGCAACGATTAAAAAGCTGCACCAACGGAACCATTGCGGGCCGTTGTGGGAATATATCGCCCGCTGAGAGCGCCGCACCCGAGAAACGGGCGATCCTGCCGCTGCCCCGGCAATCGCAGGACAACGATCGGTTGCCAATACTGGGTTTTTATAGTATTAATCACCGCTGCAACGTACCGTCACCGCGAGTTGACGACTACCGGCGACAGCGGCCCGCCCATCGGCCGCAGCAGTGGCGCCACTGAGGCATGCCGGATTTTTTCCTGCCCGGGCAAAAACCAATTTGACTATGTGGTATTCATTGGTTTCATTAGAGCAGACCGGGGCTGATCGCCTCTGTGCCACGATAACGACCGAGGCGGACGCGCCCTGGTATGACGGCCACTTCCCCGGAAAACCGTTGTTGCCCGGCGTGGCCCAGCTGGAGATGGTCGCCGAGTTGATCTCGACGCTGCTCGGCAGGCCGGTCTTCGTGGACAGTATCAGCAGGGTTAAATTCCGAAAACTGATCGTGCCGGGAGAACTCCTGGAGATTCAGGTTTCTCGAGACGACAGGAAAAAAGGCTACGTCTTTCAGATTACCAACCGGCAGGAAAACGTCAGTTCGGGTATCTTGACCATCAACCACCAATACGTGACTTCTTCACCATGAGCAACCAACAGACGATAGAGCGCATCACCGAGATCATCATCAACGAACTCAAACTCGAAGATGTAACGCCTCAGACCTTCAACGTCGACCTCGACCTGGTCGACGAGGTCGGCATCGACAGTATGGATCTGGCGACCATCGCCCTGGTACTGCGCGATGAGTACGGCATCCGGATCGACGAGGATGATTATCCGAAACTGACCACGGTGCGCATTATCGCCGCCTATATCGACGACAAGATCAGCCGGGGCGAGTGATCGATCGTGCACAGCGAGCAGGCAGCAGCTTACAAGTTCTCGGAGATAATCGCCGAGCCGGCCATCAGGGAGCGCTGGGAAAGAGTGCGCCGCTGGTTCTTCCTGCGCGAATCGACCTATGACATGACCAACCGATGCAACATCCGCTGCGAGGGGTGTTACTATTTCGCCGGCGACAAGCAATTCGCCGAAGAAAACAGTGACCCGGAGGCCTGGCGTCGCCTGATGGAAGGGGAAAAGGAGCGCGGCATCACCTTTGCCGTGCTGGCCGGCGCCGAGCCGTCGCTGGTTCCCGAACTGTGCGCCATCTGCCACCGGATCATCCCGCTCGGGGCCATCGCCAGCAACGGCCTGAAACCGCTGCCCCGCTCGATCGACTACCAGGTCCATATCTCGGTCTGGGGCAACGACCGGACCAGCTTGGCCATCAGGAAAGCGCCGGACATGCTCCAGCGCCAGATCGCCAATTACCAGGGCGACCCACGGGCGATATTCGTCTACACCTTTACGCCGGACAACATCGATGAGGCCCGGGAAGTTACCGAGACAGTGGCCGGCCACCACTGCAAACTCACCTTCAATATGTTCTCGGCCCCCGTCGGCTATCATGGCCAGCTCCGGCATAGCCCGCAATCACTGGCGAAGACACAGGCGATGATGACCGAGCTGCTGCGCGATTTCCCGGAAACCGTCCTCTTTTCTCCGTACAGCATTGTCGCCCACACCGACGCCCAGGGGTTACACGCCTTGTTCTCCTGTTCGTACCCGCGCAGAAATCCGTCCACCGCCATCGGCCTCGGCAGATCGTTTCGTCAATACCGGACCAATCTGCAATGGGACCGCAGTGCGGCCTGCTGTGTTCCGGACACCGATTGCGACGACTGTCGCCATTACGCCGCCGGCAGCGCCGTGGTAACGGCCCGGATGTATCGCCATGCTATCGATCCGCGGACCTTTTCCGCCTGGCTGGACTATGTCGACACCTACCTCGCCGTCTGGGTCCGGGGTTACGACAAGGGAGCGAATCTCTGCTCCTCCCTGGTCAATCCACCCGAAAACCATTAAGCAGCTCCTGCATAGTCATGATTACCGTCAGTTCCCTGCTCGACGATCACTGGTATCAGCGCTACAAAGCCATCTCCCGGCTCAATATCCGCAGCTCGATCTACGATGTGACCGATCGCTGCAACCTGCGCTGTAAAGGCTGCTTTTTCTTTTCCTCGGGCGAACACCAGGTCGCCTCCGAAGAACGCGACCTGGAAAAATGGCATGCCTTCGTCGACAACGAGAAGAAACGGGGCATCAACCTGGCTATTCTGATCGGCGGCGAGCCGACCCTCTGCCTCGACCGGGTCGAGGTATTCTATCAGCGACTGCCCAGCTTCTGTGCCACCAACGGCCTGATCAAAGTGCCGCGGGACCGCTTTCCCGACATGATGGTCGGCATCTCCCTGTGGGGCGATGCCGAAGACGAGAAACTGCTCAGGGGGCAGGATACCTTCAAAGTATCCAGTGCCAACTACGCCGGTGACCCGCACGCTTACTACCTCTATACCATCACCCCGAAACAGCTCGGCAAGACCGAAAAAATCATCAAGAAAATAGAGGATGTCGGTCTCAAGGTCCATATGCAGCTGCTGTCCAACGACGAAGGGGTGGACGGTTTTTCCTGGACCCCGGAAGAGTTGATCGCCGTTCGCGCCGAAATGGACGCGCTGCTCGATGGTTATCCGGAAACGGTTATCTCCTCGAAATACTATCACGAGATCATCACCACCGGGACCATGCTCGGCAGAGCTTTCGGCTGGCTCGAATGCCCCTCGGTCACTGAACCGATCGACAAGCGAAACCCACGCCCGAAGCGGTTGACCAATTTTATCCGCTGGGCCTCCGACCTGAAGACCATGCACCGCTGCTGCACCTCTGAAACCCGCGATTGCTCGACCTGCAAGGACGGTGCGGCGCACATGAGCTGGGTGATGGTCAACAAGCGAGCCCACATCAGGACCACCAAGGATCTGCAGAACTGGATCGAAGTATATGAGATGTTCGGCAAACTCTACCAGTTCATACCCTGGTAACACGATGCCCCACAGCGCCCTCTCGCCGGTGTCGGCGGTCCCGGTTAACGACCGGCAGCACTTCACCCGGCGCGGTGCCGCCGCAGGTCAACACCACTATCCTCCGGCGATGCGGACAGTCACAGCAGCATAAGGAGCTTCATGGGTTTACGAGATGTGGTGATACTCGGCTACGATGCCATTTCACCGCTGGGAGAGCATCTGGACGAGCAGTGGCGAAGGGCCGCCGGCGGCGAAAGCGGGATCGGCAACCTGACCAGATTCGTGCTACCCGACGGTTTTCCGGTGCGCATCGCCGGCCAGGTCCCCGATATCGGCGAAGCCGACTATCCGTTTCTGTCGGCCCGCCACCAGGCCGCTTGGAGTTCGCCGGTCTTCAAATACGCGCTGCTCACGGTAACCAGGGCCCTGGAACGTAGCGGTTTGGCAATCGCCCCGGAGATCGCACCGCGGGTCGCGGTGACCTACGGCTCGGCCGTCGGCGGCCTGGATGCGGTCGTCACCGCCGACCGCCGGCTCCAGGCCGAAAACAAACTGCCCCACCCTTACGCCAACCCGAACTCCTGCATCAATATGGTCGGCGGTAAGATCGCCATCGAAACCGGCGCCCGCGGCCCGATCACGGCGCCGATCACCGCCTGTGCCACCGGATTGTCATCGATCCTCATCGCCGCTCTGCTGCTGGCCCAGGGGCGGGCTGATGTGGCCATCTGCGGGGCCGTCGATTTCGCGCTGGTCGAACCGATCGTTGCCGGCTTTTACACGATGAACGGCATCTATATCCCGAAAGCGGGCCGGGAGGACGAGCCGCCGCAGGCGGCCAGCCGACCGTTCTCGGCGGACCGGCGCGGCTTCGTGCTGTCCGAAGGGGCCGCGGCGATCATCGTTGCCACCAGGGAATTCGCCGACGCGCACGGCCTGAAGCACGTCACCGAACTGGCCGGCTGGGGGATGACCTCGGATGCCCATCATTTTGTCGCACCGCACTTGCCGACGGTGCGGCAATGCATGCTCGACGCCATCGATGATGCCGGCCTGCCCGCAACGGCCATCGCCGCGGTCAATGCCCACGCCACATCGACCAAGGTCGGCGACCAGGTCGAGTATGATGCGCTCACCGCGGTTTTTGCCGATTCTCTGCCGCCGGTCAGCGCCAACAAGTCCCTGCTTGGCCACGCCATGGGCGCCTCCAGCGCCATTGAAACGGTCTTCACGCTGCGGGGTATGGAGCAGGACCTGCTGCTGCCGACCATCAATTACCAGCCGGACCCCGCCATCGAGATCGACTGCGTCGCAGAGGGCAGCCGCCCCCTGGACCAGGAGTTCGTGCTGAAAAACTCATTTGGTTTCGGCGGCTGCAATGCCTGCGCGATTTTCCGCAGAACCGGGTAAGAGAGGGCCCATGAAAGCACCGAAAAACCGAAAGGTCCTCGTGGTCGGCTACGACGCCGCCACCGCGCTCGGCGCCACCTTTGCCGACACCTGGGCCCAGGCCGGCGCCGGCAAGGCCGGCCTGCGCCGGATCAGCCGCTGCCAGACCACCAGCCGCAGCAACGTGGTCGGCGAAATCCCGAATTGGGACCCAAGCTCACTGCCGTTCGTGAGCCGCAAGGAAGCGTCGCTCTGGGACGCTTCCTATGTATTTCTGACCATGGAGGTCTGCCGCCGGGCCCTGGACCATGCCGGCCTGGAACTCGATAGCCGGACCGGCCCCCGGACCGGCTGTCTGATCGGTTCGGCCCTCAACGGCACCGACAGTTATCGGATTGCCATGGACAATTATGTCAAGCACGGCCCGACCAAGGTCAGTCCGTACCTGCTGCCCAACGTCTGCGCCAACCTGCCGGCCGGCAAGGCCGGCATGCTGCTCGGCTTCACCGGCCCGATCTTCTCGCCGCAGGGCGCCTGCGCCTCGGGCAATCACGCCATCGCGCTCGGGGCCCGGATGATCCGTGACGGCGACTGCGATTTCGTGCTGGCCGGCGGTGTGGAGACCTGCCTGATCCCGGAGATCATCCAGGGGTTTGCCAATATGGTGGCAACCATTAAAATCAAACCCTCGGACCGGGCCGCCCAGGATCCGAGCCAGGCATCCCGGCCGTTCAGCATCGATCGCAAAGGCTTCGTGCTGGCCGAAGGGGCCGCTGTACTTGTGCTGGCGGCCGAGGAGGTCGCCGCGGCGTATGGGCTGATGCCTCGAGCGGAAATAGCCGGCATCGGCTGGAACTCCGATGCCCATCACTTCACCCGGCCCAACGGCGAAACGGTGACCAGGGCGATACTTTCAGCCATCGAGGACGCGGAACTCTCGCCCGCCGACATCGGCGCCGTCAACGCCCACGGCACGTCGACCCCTACCGGCGACAGCCTGGAGATTGCCTGCCTGCGGACCGTCTTCGGCGAGCGGCTGCCGGGCATCCCCATCTCGGCGAACAAATCGCAAATCGGTCACAGCCTCGGGGCCTCCGCCGCCATCGAGGCGAGTCTGGCCATTGAGTCGATGCGCCGGGGGATCGTGCTGCCGACCGTCAACCACCTGCCCGACCCGGCCTTTGCCGATCTGGACGTGGTGCCCAACCAGATGAAAAAGCATGCCCACGAATTCGTACTGTCCAATTCCTTCGGGTTCGGCGGCACCAATTGCTGCATCGTTTTTCAGGGAAGATAATGCGACCGAAACCGTTTCTTGCCGAACCGCTCGATGACACCTCCTACGTCAGGGACAAAAACAGCGGTCTCATCTGGCACCGCTGCGAGTTGCGCACCCTCTATGTGGACACCGATCGCTCCCAGGTCGTCTACCACGCCAATTACCTGCGCTACTTCGAATTCGGCCGGGCCTCGCTGATGCGAGACCTGTCCTATCCCTACAAGGCGATCGAGGAGAGCGGCTACGTCTACCCGATTATCCAGACCGGGCTCAACTACTATTCGCCGCTGTTCTACGACGACCTGATGTATATCCAGACCCGGCCGACCAACCTCGAGTTGGTCAAACTGCAATTCGATTACCTGATCACCCGGGCCGATAACGGCGAAATCGTCTGCACCGGTTTTACCAAGCATTGCGCGATCAACGGCAAAGGCATTCCGGTTGAGATCGATGCGAAGACGGTCAGGCTGTGGCAGGAATTCCCGCGCTGATGGCCGGCCAGTTTCTTCCAGTCGAAATCCCCGTCCAGCCATGGTTCTTTGATCATCGCTTCGGCGGCCGGGCCGTCCTGCCGGCCGTGGAGACCCTGCTAGTGATGGCCGACCAGACGGTCCGCCGCCACCCCGGCCAGGCAGTCACCCTCATGGAGCAGGCCCGCTTTCCCAAATTTCTGGCAATTCCCCGCGATGCCTCGGCGATCCGCGGCGTACTGAGCATTGACAGCGAAGCCGACGGTTCGCTGCGCGCCACGTTTGCCAGCAGGGTCCGGTTGAAGGCCTGCACCCAGGTACAGATCCACGGCGAGGTGGTCTTTCCCGGCCGACGGGGAGAAACGGCCGGCGCCGCGCCGAAGCCGGCTATGCTGACCGGTGGTGCCTGGGAAATCGAGGCAAGCCGCATTTATCGGGAACTGGTACCGTTCGGGCCCGGTTACCAAAGCCTGCAGGGGAATCTGCTGCTGTTTGCCGGCGGCGCGACGGCCAAGCTCACGGCCCCGGCCGAAACGCCGGCTGAGCAGTCGGCCTACACACTGCTCGGCTCACCGTTCCCGCTCGACGGCGCCCTGCATGCCGCCTGTGTCTATGGTCAGCGGATCGTCGACTTCATCCCGTTTCCGGTGAGCTTTGACCGGCGCGTCATCAGCCGGTCGACGGAACCGGGAGCCGATTACCTCGCCCAGGTCGAGCTGATCAGTCAGAGCACCGCTGAGCTCTGCTTCAATCTGTGGCTTTATCGGGACGACGGGGAGATCTGCGAGACGGTGACGGGGGTGCGAATGCGCGATGTGAGCAGGTCCACGCTCAAGCCGCCGGCCTGGATCAGATCTTCAGCTTGGCCCAGAGAAGCAGTTTCTCCATCGAAACCCTGGTCAACCAGCGGACCATGACCATCGAGTAGAAGCCACCACACAGATACATGCCGAGGATAAAGACGAGATGCGACAAACCGTAGAGCAGCGGACCGCCGATCACCGCGAGCAGCGGTTCCTGCAGCTTGATCGCGATAATGCCGAGCAGGGTGATGGCCGGCCAGCCGATGATATAGCTCAGGCCGATCACCACCAGACCGGCTATTGCCGTCGGCGTCGGTCTTTCCCTGAACGCCGACAAATCGACCTGTTCCTCGATGGCGGAACGGACAAAGCCGGTCTCGGCAAGCCTGATGATACCTCGTCTGATCACGAAAACCCCGTTGTTGAAAAATTGTCGCGCCGCGGCTGCCCGGCAGCCGTCGCAGCACCAGTGTACCGAGCCCCGCGTCGTTCGACAACAAAGAACGGAACCCCCCGCATGATTTCCCGGCATCGCCCCGTTACCGTGCAGCTCAAAGCGGGCCTCGCACATTCCGGGCGGCATCGTTCCGACAGGGCGAACATCAGGCCCCCATCGACCCTTCGGCCGGCCCGATGATGATTCGCTACCGCCCCCTGCTGCTCGCCGTTCTCGCTACTGTCGGCCTCGCCGCCGCCGGCATCATGCGCCTGGACATCGAAACCGATATCGTGCGCTCGCTGCCGGCCGGCGAAAAGGTCCTCGCCGATGCCGCGTTGATCTTCGAGCACCATCCCGTTCACGATCAGGTCGCCATCGACATCGCCCTGGCCGACGACGATCCCGACCTGCTCGTGGACTACGGCACGGCGCTGGAGAAAGAGCTCGAGGCAAGCGGTCTGTTCAGCCGGGTCGGCTTTGCCGATATCGGAGAGCAGCTGCAGGAGTTGGCGCTTCATACCGTGCAGCACCTGCCGACCCTGCTGTCCGCCGCCGATCTGGAGCAGCACGTCGCTCCGCTGCTAACTCCCGCCCGGATCGAGCAGCGCGTTGCCCGACTGGTCACCGAACTCAGCACCATGGCAGGGATCGGCCAGCAGCGCTTAATCGAAGCCGACCCGCTCGGCCTCAAGGATCTGATTCTGGCCAAACTGGCCCTGCTGGCACCGTCGAGCGAGGTCAGCTTCTCCCGGGGCCAGCTGCTCTCCGCCGATGGTCGGCACCTGCTGCTGACCGCCGATCCGCTATATTCCGGAACAGACTCCGCGGCGGCACGGCAGATTGCCGAGCAGATCGACCAGAGCGTACGGGTACTGGCCGAGCGGTTCAACCTGGCCGATGGGCAACCGGTCATCACGCCGGTCGGCGCCTATCGGGCGGCGCTCGACAACGAGCGGATCATTCGCCGCGATGTCCACCTGGCCCTCGGTCTGGCCACCGTGGGCATCGCCGCGCTGCTGCTGTTCTCCTTCCCGCGGCCGCTGCTCGGCCTGACCGCCCTGCTGCCGGCCTTTGCCGGATCGGCGGCGGCGCTGTTCTGCTACTCCCTGCTGCACGACACGATCTCGGTGATGGTGCTCGGTTTCGGCGGGGCGCTGATCTCCATCACCGTCGATCATGGGATCACCTACCTGCTCTTTCTCGATCGCCCCTTTCAAACCAAAGGTAAAGACGCCTCCCGCGAGGTCTTCGCGATCGGTATCATGGCCGTCGTCACCTCGGTCGGCGCCTTTCTGATCCTCAGCCTCAGTCCGTTTCCGATCTTTACCCAGCTCGGCCAGTTCACCGCGCTGGGCATCTGCTTTTCCTTTCTTTTCGTGCACCTGGTCATGCCGCGTCTCTTTCCGACCATGCCGCCGGGCAGTCCGCGCCGCCTGCCGCTCCAGTCGCTGGTCGGCAGACTCGCACAGCCGAGCAAAAAGCTCGCCGTGGCGGCGTTGGCACTGACGGCCGGCCTGATCTTTTTCGCCAGGCCGCACTTTGCGGTGCACCTGAGCAGCATGAACACCGTCGGGGAGAAGACCCGCGCCGCCGACGAAAGATTCACCGCGATCTGGGGAGACGGCGGCGACCGGATTTTCTTGATGCATTCGGCCGCCACCCCGACTGGTCTGCAGCGCGAAAACGACCGTCTGCTGGAACGACTCGAACAAGATATCGACCGGGACATTCTGACATCGGCCTTCGTCCCGTCGCTGCTCTTTCCCGGTCCCCGGCGCCAGGCCGACAACCTGGCGGCCTGGCAGGAGTTCTGGCACGACGAGCGCACGGCACGGCTCACCGCCGCGCTGCAGCAGGCGGCCGCCGGATACGGCTTTGCCGCCGACGCCTTCACCGGTTTTCTCGCCGTCGTCGATCAGCCGCCGGCCCCGGTCGTCCAACCGGTCCCGGCCGACTATTATCACCTGCTCGGCATTGTCGAAGATCCGCAGCGGGCTGGCCTGATCCAGTTCATCACCGCCGTTCCCGGGAACGCCTACGCAGCTCCGAGTTTTATCGAACGATTCACCGATGCGGTCACCATCTTCGATGGCGCCTATTTCAGCGATCGGCTCGCCGACGTGCTCTTCTCCACATTTGTCACCATGCTGGCTGTCATCGCGGTCAGCGTCACGGTGCTGCTCGCCGTTTTTTATCTGGACCTGACCCTGACCGTGCTCACCGTGCTGCCGGTCGTTTTTGCCTATATCTGCACCCTGGCCACCCTTCATTTCATCGGCCGGCCGCTCGACATCCCGGCCCTGATGCTCGCGGTCGTCGTCTTCGGCATGGGGATCGACTACTCGATCTTCTTCGTCCGTGCTCACCAGCGCTATCGGTGCGTCGACCACCCTTCGTTCGTGCTGACCGGCAGCGGTATCACCCTGGCCGCCGCATCGACGTTGATCGGTTTCGGCGCACTCTGCTTTGCCGACCACTCGCTGCTGCGCAGCATCGGCATCACCTCGTCGCTCGGCCTCGCCTATTCGCTGATCGGCACCTTTTTACTGCTGCCGCCGCTGCTCACATCCTATTTCGAGGCCCGAGCCAGGCAGGAGCCCACGTCAGCGACCGATCCCGACCGGCACCTGCTGGCGCGCTACCGAACCCTTGAAGTCTACCCACGGCTGTTCGCCCGGCTCAAACTGCGCTTCGATTCGATGTTTGACGACCTTCCCGGAATGCTTGCTCACCGGCCGGCCATCAAGACCATTATCGATATCGGCTGCGGCCATGGCGTTCCCGCCTGCTGGTGTCTGGAACGCTATCCGGATTCATTCGTCCACGGGATAGAGCCGGATCCGGAAAAAGTGCGGGTCGCCGCTCTTGCCGTCGGCGAGCGCGGCAGCATCAGCCGCGGCTGGGCGCCGGAGGTGCCGGTCGTCGACACCCCGGCCGATGTGGCGCTGCTGCTCGACATGCTGCACTACCTCGATGACGAATCGCTCCGCGCCGTGTGCGCCGCGCTACGGCCACAGCTTGCCGCCGACGGCATCATCGTCGCCCGCTTCGTCACCAGACCACCGGGCCGGGTGTCCTGGTCCTGGCATCTCGAGGACATCCGGGTTCGGCTGGCCGGCTGCACCCCGCGCTACCGCTCCGCCGCCGAAGTGGCGAGTTTTTTTACCGATGCGGGCTATCACCTGATCTGCAGCGAGCCGGCGCCAACCAATGATGAACTGGTCTGGACCGTCGGCCGAGTGGCTGGCGGCCGGACCGCGGCAACCGCCTCGCCGAGGCTATCATGATTTGCAATCTCGCCGGGAAACGGCTATTTTTCCGGTTGCGCGGTATAAGTCGCGCTCTGCGGCGTCATCGTCTCAATCCCCGGCACTGTTTCACTGGCAATCCATGAATATCCTGCTGGTCAACCCGCCCAACTGCGGTCGCTCCATCCCGGAAGAGCGCTACGGCATCACCTCGCTGAAACAGATCTTTCGCGGCGAACCGCTGGCGCTGGAGGAGCTGGCCGGCAACCTGCCCGGCCATGAGGTCCGGATTCTCGACCTGAAAGTCGAACCGGATGGTCTTGCGGCCGAACTCGACGACTTCCGGCCCGAGGTAATCGGCCTGACCGGCGTGACCTGTGAGGCCAATACGGTTCTGCGCCTCGCCCGCCAGGTCAAGGAACAATGCCGGGCCACCGTTGTGGTCGGCGGGATCCATGCCAGCAATGACCCCCAGTTCTTCAACGACTCCGCCGTCGATTATATCGTCACCGGTCTGGGCAGAAAGCGCTTTGCCGGCCTGATCGAGGGTCTGCGGCACGGTTCAGAGAGGAGTCGTTCGTTGTCCCCGGGGATACTCAAGACGGCCCCCGGCGCACGCCTTGCCCGCCAAATCCCCCGTGCCACCGCCGGGGATCTGGTGGCCGATCGCCCGCCCGCCTATCATCTGGTCAGCGGCTATCGCAGCAGTTACCGGCTGGAGAAGCTCGGCATCACCATGGGCTTTGTCGCCACCGCGTTCGGCTGCCCGCACCGTTGCTCGTTTTGCTGCATCCAGGGGCAGACCGGCGGCAGTTACCTGACCAAGCCGGTCGCTGCGGTCCTGCGCGACATCCGGCTCCTGGACGAGGTGCCGGTGATCAGATTCGTCGATGCCAATACCTTCGGCGATATCGAGCGGGCCAGAGCCCTTGGCCGAGCCCTGCTCGATTCCGGCATCAAAAAACAGTATCTCGCCGATATCCGCGCCGATACCGTTGTCCGCTACCCGGACCTGCTGCGCACCTGGAAGGATGCGGGCCTGCGGGCCGTGATCATCGGCTTCGAGGAAGTCACCGACGCCTCTCTGGCGGCCATGCACAAATCATCGCAGGTCAAAACCAATACCGAGGCCATCGGTCTGCTCGGCGAACTCGGCATCACCATCGTCGGCGACTTCATCATCTCTCCGGATTACGACGAACAAGACTTCGAGCGTCTCAGCGCCTATCTGGCCACCGGGGGCATCGACCTACCGATGATCACCGTCCTGACACCGCTGCCCGGCACCCCGCTGCACCGCCGGCTGCGCGCGGAAATCAGCAACCATGATCTGGATTATTACACGCTGACCAACGCGGTCATGCCAACCCGGCTGCCCGAAGAGCGGTTCTATACGCG
Source organism: uncultured Desulfofustis sp. (assembly GCA_964433645.1). Taxonomy (GTDB): domain Bacteria; phylum Desulfobacterota; class Desulfobulbia; order Desulfobulbales; family Desulfocapsaceae; genus Desulfofustis. The sequence continues at coordinate 39,253 of CAYSSK010000010.1, read as the reverse complement.
CTATGCCCAACTGCTCGCGGCCAGCCACCACCATGCCCGACTCTAGCCGATGAACTCCTATATCACTGCAGTTTCCGCCTTCCTGCCGGGCGATCCGGTGAGCAACCAGGCTCTGGACCGCTTTCTCGGGACCGTCGAAAAACTCCCGGCCCGGACCAGACGCCTCATCCTGGCCGGCAACGGTATCAAGACCAGGCACTATGCCATCGATCCCGAAAGCGGCCGCCCCACCCACAGCAATGCCGCGCTGGCCGCCGAAGCGGTCCGCCGGTTGCAGCCGCCGGCCGGGCATCGGCCGATCGCCTGCCTGTGCTGCGGCACCTCCTCGCCCGACCAGCTGATGCCCGGCCACGCATCGATGGTCCACGGCGAGCTCGGCATCGAGCCGTGCGAGGTGGTCAGCACCGCCGGCGTCTGCCTGACCGGGATCACCGCGCTCAAATACGGGGCGATGGCCGTCGCGCTGGGTGTCGCCGGCAATGCCGTGGCCAGCGGTTCCGAAGCGGCTTCTTCATATCTCGGCAACGATTTTTTTACGGCCATGAACGGCGGCGCGAACAATGGCGCCGCCGAGAGCCACCCCGCTTTTTGCTTCGAGGCCGACTTTCTGCGCTGGATGCTCTCGGATGGCGCCGGCGCGGTCTGGGTGGACAACCAGCCGGCCGGAGACGGCCGGCTCAATCTGCACATCGAGTGGATCGAAATCACCTCCCACGCCCAGCGGTTGGCGGCCTGCATGTACGCCGGCGCACTCAAGAGCCCGGACGGCAGCCTGACCGGCTGGCGGGAGTTGTTGCGCCAGGGCCGGCCGGCGGGCCAGGGTATCTTCACCATCAAGCAGGATGCCCGGCTGCTCAACCGGGAAGTCATCACCACCCTGGTCGGCGACAGCCTGCCGCCGCTCATCACCAGATACGGACTCGTCCCGAACGATATCGACTGGTTTCTGCCCCATTATTCATCGGAATTCTTCCGGGAACCGCTCGCCCGGCAGCTGCACGACATCGGCTTTGCACTGCCGGAGCAGCGCTGGTTCACCAATCTCGCCGACAAGGGCAATACCGGCGCCGCCTCCTTTTTCATCATGCTCGAGGAACTCGTTTCCTCCGGCCGGTTGCGGCGCGGTCAGCGCATCCTCGGGATGATTCCGGAAAGCGGTCGTTTTTCGGTTGGTTACGTACTACTGACGGTCGTCTGACGGGCGGCCGGGCCGAAATGCCGGGTCACGGTGCCGGCGGGCTCGTGCCGCGGATATAATCGGCGAGTGTAGCCAGCGACTGCAGGACCACCCGGCTGGTGTTTTCCGAATTCATCCTGACCCCGTATTGCTGCTGAACGGTAACAGCTATTTCCAGGGCATCGAGGGAATCGATGCCGAGCGGGGAATCGGGGCCGATCAGCGGATCCGCCGCGGTAATGGCCGCGCTGTCCACGTCGCCGAGATTGCAGGTTTTACAGATCAACGCCAATAATTCTTGTTCCAATGCGTCCATGTTGTCGTGCCGGCTGATGCCGGTAGGAGATGGTGATGGTAATGGTAATGGCGCCTGGTTGACCAGGCCGGTATTTTTTTTAAAGACCGCCTGTTTGGTGATCGATGCCGCCGAGTTCAGCGCCTGCCGGGCAGGAACCGGCAGGCCAGGGCCAGGGCCAGGACCGTAAAAGCCAACAGGAGACCGAGATTACCCAACACCGCCGACAGCCCGGCTCCCCGTACCAGGATATCGTGCAGCGCGGTCAGCCCCCAATTGAGCGGGGAGATGATGCTGAGGTGCTGCATGGCCGGCGGCATCGCATAAACCGGGACCATGACCCCGCCCAGCGCGGCCGCGACGACGACGCCGGTCGCCCCCAGAGTCGAGGCCTGCTCGTAGGAGGAGCAGATCGCCCCGAGCACTATCCCGAACGCGCAGGCGGCCAGACCAACGAACAATACCGTGACTGCTACCCCGCCAACAAAACCGGACACGGTAAAGGCCGGCAGCCCGAGCAGGGGAAACAGGGTCGCACCGATCAGCCAGATGAGCAGAAACTGGCAGCAGCAGACGACCAGATAAGCAAGGATCTTACCGCCAACCAGGGCAAGCGGAGACACGGGCAGGGACATCAGGCGCAGCCAGATCCCGGACGACCGCTCCTTGAGCAGCCCGCCACCAATGGGGATGGCCGTGAAGAACATGCCGAACAGCGCCCAGGCGGGAACGTTCTGCTGCACCGGGTTGTACTGCTGAACCGCACCCCCTTCCATATCGCCGCCGGCCAGGCTGAACAGCGGCTGGTCGAACAGCTCGGCCAGTGAATTGTCACCGGTCGTTTTACCGGCCAGCAGCGCCTGGAGATGGCCGAGCTGCCGGTCGATGGTAAGAGCGGCCAGGGCGGTTTCCACCTGGGCCGATAGCCTCGAACGCAGCGAGGCCATGATGGCGGGATCGAAAAACACCGGCACCGCTATCTCCGTGGTGCCGACGCCACTATCCCGGCCCGTCAGGCCGCGAAACAATCGTGACGACTCCTGCTCGAAAAGATCGGAGGTGCCGGCGGGAATGACGATACCGATCCGGTAATCGCCGCCGGTGACCGCTTCCCGCACGGCAGCGCTCGTCGCTCTGTCCGGCGGCGCAGTGACAATGGTCAGCCCGGCGGCGCTCAACCGCTCTGCCAGCGAGGCGCCGACCGGCCCCTGGTCAAGATCGAGATAGAGCACCACCGTCTGGTCCTGCCCGGTCAGGCGCATCACGTTTTCCTGCACCAGCGTAATCACCACCACCAGGATCGCCGGCATGACGAACAGGACCAGCAGACCGCTCCGATCGCCGGCGAGCAGCTGCAATTCCTTGATCGCGACTATGATGGGCTTCATCGTGGCCATTGCCTCAACCGGCTATGTCGCTGCTGCCGCCGGCCCATCAGTCACGCGGCCGGCTGCCGGCAAGCCGCAGCATAAGTTCGTCGAGGGTCGCGGCGCGATGCCGCTGCAGCAATGATTCCGGAGGGCCTTCATCAACCAGCCGGCCATGATCGATGATGCCCAGCCGCCGGCACAGATCCCGGGCCTCTTCCAGGTAATGGGTGGTATAGAAAATGGTCGTGCCGTGCGCGTTGAGTTCGAGCAGTTTTTCGTAGATCAGGGCGCGGGACTGGACATCGATGCCGACGGTCGGTTCGTCGAGCAGCAACAGACGCGGTTCGCCGAGCAGGCCGGCGGCCAGATTGAGACGGCGTTTCATCCCGCCGGAAAAGGTGGCGACCCGATGGTCGGCATGCTTCGTCAAGTGGACGAAGTGCAGGCAGCGGGCTACCCGATCGCGCCGGGCGGCACCGTTCAGGCCCAGCATCGCCGCAAAAAATGACAGATTCCCCGCCGCGGTCAGCCCATCGTAGAGGGCGGTCTCCTGCGGCACCAAACCGATCAGTGGTTTCAGAGCATCTCGCTGCTGTGCCGGATCCAGATCCATGATAGTGATCGTGCCGCTATCGGCGCGAAGCAGGCCGCTCAGCAGGGCAATGAGCGTCGACTTGCCGGCACCGTTAGGGCCGAGCAACCCGTAGAACTCGCCCGCCGCTACCTGCAGGCCGAGATGATCAAGGGCGGGAGCCGCCGCTTCAGGGTAACGTTTAACCAGGGAGCGAGCAGCAATGGCGACATCGGCCACGGCCTGGTTCCGGCTGACGGCGCTCATCTCCGTCCCTCCGACCAGCGGCGCAGGTCCTGAAAAACCGTTTCCTCCCGGGCCGCACAATCGCGCAGCTGGTCGGCGAGCGCTTCCCAGCAATCACCGGGCTGCACCCGCTCTTTGCAGATGCGGGCGGCCATCGCCGCAAAGCTGCGCCAACCGTCACCGGCCTGGATCAATGCCCCGGAACAATCGCTCAATCGCTGGGCATCCAGCAGCTCGGCACTCTCCTGCAAAAAAGCGGCAAACATATAGCGAAAACCGGCGCCGCCGGTACCGATCTCCTCCTGCATCCGGACGACGTGTCCGAGATGCAGAATCGCCCGCTGCCAGCCAAGCCGGTGCGGCCAACGCACCAGACGGCCGGCGAGAAAGCGCATACCCGTGATGCCGATCAACGGCAGCGGGCTGCCGAGCATCGTCCGGCAGACACCGTCGATGGCGGCCTCGATATGCGGACGGCAGGAAAACGCCGCCGGATCGACGGTGATCGTGTACATCTTGCCCCGGGGAGCCAGCGCTCCGCTGGCAAAGCGCGCCCTGGCAAGATCTTCGGCCGGGCAGCGGACCGGCTCCGGGAACACCGGATCACTGACCAGGTAGTCGTCTCCCTGTTTGTCGTAGACCACCAGATTGTGGGCATTGAAGTGAAACCGCAGGGCCCGAGGAAAATAGGGCAGCCAGAACACCCCGGTCTGCAGGCCGACGGCGTTGCCCGCCGCCAGCGCAGCGTCGAGTTCGGCCATGGCCTGCTGCCGATCGCGAAAGCGCTGCTGGTGTACTGAACAGCCGGGCAGCCTGCCGAATTGTCTGATGATCCGGCCGGCGACACCACGGTAGGTAACAAGGGGCAGTCCGTTAATCCTGATAAACGGAAAGTAGCCGAAAAACAGCCCCCTGCCGAGGCCGAACGCCATGGCCTCGGACAGATCTACCCCTTCACGATAGATCAGGTTGGCCACGACACCGCTTTCGCAATGGGCGGACTGCCGGTGGGGAAACGCTGCGCAGGCAGGATCGTTCATGTCACCGGCTCTGATAAATCGGCTCCCGCAAATCGCCGGCGATCAGTTCGGCGCGAGTCACCTGAAACAAGTCGGCATATTTTTGCAGGGTCGCTCCGCCGAGCCGCTTGAAGACAAAGGGCCGCAGATGCAGGCGCACCAGCCAGGCCGGCTGATCCGTATAACGCGCCAGCAGCGCCGGGCTCATCTGGTTGGCTACCATGTAGTAATACAGGCGGCTCACGCTACCGGCAGCTATCTTTCTTTTGGCATCGCAGATCTGATTCTCGATCTCCTGCCACGCCTGCCGGTTGACGATATTGACCGGCTGCCAGCCGTAGTCCTGATGTCGGCGGCACCGCCCGTCGGCGTCGGCACGATAATTGACGATCTTGAGACCGTCGTTGATATCCGGTTCCTTGGGAGCGTGAGGCGAATCCATAGCGGTTGCACCGCTCGCAGCAGCTGGTCCGCTATCGATCAAAACCGAAAACCAATCAGGGCTTTGCCGGAATTGAGCGGGACATTGGGGTCCTCACTGCCGGCGTTGGAGATATGGTGAAAACGCAGTTCAAGGAACAACCGCCGGGCATCCGGCACGGGACATTCGAGGCCGACGCCGAACTGGTAGTTGCCGTTGAGATCCGCACCCATGCCGTCAATATCGGCAAAACTGTAGACCGGACCGCCGCCGCCGAAGATATAGGGCCGCCACCGCTCGTCCGCGGTAAAGGTGTAGGCCGCGAGAAAATTGACGCCGACCATTGCCGACTCATCGGGACTGACCACAACGTGAACCGGCAACTCCAGCAGGATGGAATGAAAACCGCGATACCAGCCGCTGCCGAGATCGTCGAAAATATGATGCTGATAGCGCAGGCCGAAATCGATCGTCTGCACCCGCTCGTCAGTCTTGCCCCAACCGGGAACACTCTGGCCGTAACCGATCATCGCCCACCAGCTGTCCGAGCTGGTGTCCAGAGCCGTCGCCCGGACGGGAAACCCGGCCAACAGGAACCCGGCAAGCACGGCAAGGAGCAGGGTGAGACGGACACGATCAGTCATTGTTGCAATACGATTCATGGAATGACCTGACTTAAGGGAAGCTCGTTTGCTCGACGGGCGGCGGTAATACCGATGGATGGCACGCCTGCCCGTGACGTCTCATCATTCATCATTGAAGCGGTTATCCTAGCCAATCCCACCCAATCCGGCAATGATTTTCAGTTATCGTCCCCATCGTCTCATTTTTCTTAAGCGCTTAAATCTCTTTGCAAAAAAGAGCATATCTGTTCTTTCGATTCCCCCGGAGAGCCCGAGACAGGCGGAACACGTCGCCCCCGTTGGCGAGCATCGCCAAGAAACAACGAGACACAGCCGCCCGGGGTGAGAAGAAAACGAGCACGCCCGGCGCTTGTGCCGATATGACGACTCTGCCTGTTTACGTTTTTGATGATCGGCCGGGCCGGCTGACCGACGACTCGTCACGGGCCATCGTAAGATAGAGATGGCGCATCAGGGCCGCGTATTTTCCCGGTTTGCCGGTACCAATCGTCTTTCCGTCAATGCTGACGATGGGGAGCACGATGGTCGTCGCGCTGCTCAAAAAGGCCTCATCCGCTTGATATGCCTCTTCAACACTGAACAGCCGCTGCTCGATCCGGACTCCCTCCAGCTCCGCCAGTTTGAGCAGGGATTTACGCCGAATACCCGGCAAAATGGCCCGGGAGAGGGGACGGGTAATGATTGTGTCGTCCTTGCAGATGTAAGCAGTGGAAGCTGTTCCTTCGGTGACATAACCATCTTCCACCATCCATCCTTCATAGGCTCCGGCGGTGACCGCCTGTTGTTTGGCCATGCACTGGCCGAGCAGGGAGATGGACTTGATATCCCGGCGCTTCCAGCGGATGTCGTCGACGGTCGCCACGGAAACCCCGGTTGTGGCCAGCGGATTATCCACAAGTGTTTTCTTGAAGGCAAAGGCCATGCAACACGGCTCAACAGGGGGATAGGCAAAGTCCCGCATGGCCACACCCCGCGTAACCTGCGTGTAAACGCCACCCTCCTCGACATCGTTGCGGCGCACCAATTCTTCAAGGATATCGAGGTAGCGTTCTTCGCTATAGGGCCAGGGAATTTCCACCGCCGCCAGGCTGTTTTTCAAGCGAATCAGGAAATTTTCCCGGTCGATCAGCTTGGTGTCAATAACGGGAAGCACTTCGTACACACCATCACCGAACAGGTAGCCGCGATCAAACACTGAAACCTGAGCGTGCCTGGCCTCGACAAATGCCCCGTTAAGAAAGACTATTCCATTCATTGGCGCCTCCCGGCTGATGATTCTTATTTTTCCTCTGGTCCATGTAACACAATATGTGATGACAATCACGGCAATAATTCCCGCGGCAAGAGCTGCGATGGCGATATCCCGGGTCTTCTCGCTCGCTCCGGCCCGGTTCCCCGCAAACTATCGAGGCCTTGGCCGGGCAGCCTGCGGGACGGCCGTCCAGCCCTGCCGGTCGTGGCGATGCTTTTCCTGGTTCGTTGGGCTCCGGTCATAGGTGGGGGGTACGTTAAAATCTTGTTAAAACCGTCTGCTCAGTCTTGTCAACACGGTCCGGAGACGATACATGTCGAGGCAGAGACACACGTTAAAGAGAGCCAAACGACGCGAATCGTTGTGCTGACATCACTGCCGGCACAGCCGGCAGCACCACACGATAAGGCTCGACCGCTCCGATTGACTCCAGAAAATACACACCGGCAGATCCATTGCGATGACCCTCTCCTCACCACACGCGCTCTTTGCCGTCAGCTCCCTCGGCCTGGGTCATGCCAGCCGCTCCCTGGCAGTGCTGCGGGCCTTCCTGCACCGCGGTTATACCGTTACCGTGATCTCAAGCGGCGGGGCCCTGGTGTATCTGCGTAGCGAACTCGCCGGCGAAGCGGCCGTCACCTACCACGAAATGGTCGATTATCCGCCCCTGGAACGGGGCAGCGGCTGGCGTTTCTACTGGTACCTGCTGGTCGACCTGGCCCGGACCTGGCTGCTGATCCGCCGGGAGCACCGCGCCATTCGAAAGCGGGCGGCCGGCTACGATATCATTATCAGCGACGGTCGCTACGGTATCCGCAGCCGGCTCGTGCCGAGCTTCATCATCACCCACCAGCTCGCCTTTATCCCGCCGCATGGGCTCGGCGCGTTCTTCCGGCTGACCAAACATCTCAACCTGCTCGCTCTGCGGCGCTTCGATGCCGTTCTGATCCCTGATTTTCCGGACCCCCGCCACAACCTGAGCGGCCGGCTCGCCCACTCGGTCACCCCGCTGAACATCCGTCACCACTATATCGGCATCCTCTCGTCCTACGAGCGACACACCACCGAGACAGACATCGACTATCTGTTCATCATCAGCGGCTACCTGCAGGAGCACAAGGACGCGTTTATCCGCAGGCTGCTCGACCAGGCCGTCTCCCTGCCGGGCCGCAAGGTCTTTATCCTCGGCCGGGACGAGGACAATACCGGGCAACTCGACGCTTACCGTACTACCGACCTGCAGATCTACGGCATGGTCAGCGGCCCCCGGCGTCAGGAACTGTTCAGCCGCGCCAGAACGGTGATCTCCCGCGCCGGCTACACGACGGTCATGGATCTTGTCGAGCACGGCAAACGGGCCCTGCTCATCCCGACGCCGCACCAGACCGAACAGGAATACCTGGCCGCCTTTCTCGGCGGCCGCTCCTATTTTTCCTGCCGGCCTCAATCCGGTCCGCTCGATCTGAGCCGGGCCCTGGCGGAAACCAAGACCACTGTTCCGTTCGGTGCTCCCTGGCGCACCGAAAAAGCGCTGCACCTGATCGCCGAGGCAATCCAGCCGCTGTGCTACCGCCATCGCTTTACCATCATCGTCCCGGCTCACAACGAGGAAAGCGAATTGCCGGCAACCCTCGCGGCCCTGCTTGACCAGCGCTATCCGGCAGACCGCTACGAGATCATCGTCGTCGAAAACGGCTCATCCGACGCGACTCTGGCCATCGCCCGCTCGTTTGCCGCCGATCCCCGGGCACGGGGCAGGGTTACCGTGCTGCAGAGTCCTCGCGGCGTCTCGGCGGCGAAAAACACGGGCCTGCGCGCCGCGCACCGGGAGACGGAATGGCTGCTCTTCTGCGACGCCGACACCCGTCTCGGCCCGCACTTGCTCAATCATCTCAACACCTGGCTCAATCGCTGCGGCAGCGCGGTCAGCGTCGGCACCGCCCGGATCAGCCCCCGCCGTGGCGCCACGGCCTACGCCACGACCTGGTTTCGACTGTTCAACCTCGTCCACCGGCTTACCAAGACCTCTTTTTCCCTGCAGTTCGCCCGAGCCGCCGTCGCCCGCCAGATCGGTTTTGCCGAAGACCTGCAACTGGCCGAGGATCTGCTGTTTATCAAGGGCTGCCTCCGCCACGGCCGTTTTTTTTATCTGCCGTCCGACCAGGTAACCACCTCGACCCGCCGTTTCACCGCCAGCGGCTACCTGCGCCAGGCCGTGCGCTGGAGTTTCGAAGCCCTGCTGCCGTTGCACCAGAAACGCAAACGAGCCTACCATGTCATTCGCTGACGTAACCTCGCCGGCCGAGCTGCTCGGCCTGCTTGCCCACCACCGGGATATCGCCTATCTGGTGATCTTTCTCGGCGCCTTCTGCGAAACGCTGATCCCGCTGTCTTTCTTCGTCTACGGCGAGGTTTTCTTCCTCGCCGGCGCGATCATGGCCGGAGCGGGAACGCTGGACTGGTGGGCGGTGACGGCGATACTCTATTCGGGAGGCATCCTCGGCGACAACGCCAGCTACTGGCTCGGCCGCCTGTTTGGTACCCGGCTTTTTCTGATGCTGGCCGGCCGGCCGCTGGTCGGTCGGTTGGTGCGCCATGACAGATACGAGCAGGGGGTCGCCTTTTTTCGGCGCCGCGGCCCACTGGCGGTCTTTTTCGCCCGCCTGGCCGGCCCGCTTTCCTGGACGGTGCCGTGCCTGGCCGGGGCCTTTCGTCTCAGCTATCCGACCTTTCTGCTCTACAACACCCTCGGAGTGATCGTCGGCATCGGCCAGTTCCTGGTGGTCGGTTACGTGGTCGGGAACAATCTCGAGAAGATCACCGACGCGCTGTCGCACATCGGGGCACTGCCGGTCATACTGGCAGTACTTGGTGTCCTGGCGCTGTTGTCCCGCAGGTTTCGGTCCGCCTGATCAGCCATAAAAAAAGGCGGCTTCTCTTTTTTACTCGATTTTCTTGCTCAGGTGGATGACCGCTGCAGCCTTTCTCTTACGGATCTGCATATTGAGCACTTCCACACCGAGGGAAAAGGCCATCGCAAAATAGATATAGCCTTTCGGCACGTGCACGTCGAACCCTTCGGCGACCAACGTAAAACCGATCAGCAGCAGAAAGGACAGGGCGAGCATCTTGATCGGCGGGTTGGCGTCGACGAAGTCGCTGATCGTCTTGGCGGCGAGCAGCATGACCCCGACCGCGATGATGATGGCAATCACCATGATCGACAGGTGCTCGACCAGACCGACCGCGGTGATAACCGAATCGAGCGAAAAAACGATATCGAGGACGGCGATCTGAACCAGCACCGAGAAGAGCTTGGCTCTGGCCGGCGGTTTGTCCTGGTGACCGACGATCTCGAGACTGTGGTGAATCTCGTGGGTCGACTTGCCGAGCAGGAACAGGCCGCCGACGATCAGGATCAAATCCCGTCCGGAAATCTCCCGGCCAAACACGGTAAACCACGGCTCGACCAGGCCCATAACCCAGACCAGGCTGAAGAGCAGCGCCAGCCGGGCCACCATCGCCAGTCCCAGGCCGAGGTTTCGCGCCAGGTTCTGCCGGGCCGCGGGGAGTCGCCCGACCAGGATGGAGATAAAGACGATATTATCGATCCCGAGAACGATCTCCAGCGCAATCAGGGTACTCAGCGCTATCCAACCTTCCGGTTGGGTCATCCAGATATACATCGCCGCCTCTTTGTTGTGCGCGATTTGGTTTGTCCTTCCCGCCTTCTGTGCAACTGGGCCGCGCTATATGCAATAGCGCGAGGAAAAGGCCGTGGTCACCTGCCAGAGTTCCGCGGGCAGCAGTTGTTCGACCCGTGCCCGGATCACCGGCGGCACCCCGCCGTAAAAGGCCTCGGCCATACCGCCGGCGATGCAGGCCAGGGTATCGCTGTCACCGCCGAGGGAGACGGCATTGCGCACCGTATCCTCGTAGGAATCACCGTCGAGAAAAGCGATGATCGCCTCGGGCACGGTGCCCTGGCAGGAAATATCAAAGCGGTAGACTGGCCGGATATCATCGATCCTCCGATCCAGATCGTAGCCGAAGAGCGTCGTAATCCGCTTTCTGATATCTTCCTTTTCCCAATAGCTGCGAGCCAGAAAAACGGTCAAGGCGGCGGCCTCGGCCCCTTTGATCCCTTCCGGGTGGTCGTGGGTGATCGCGGCGGTCATCCGGGCCTGCCGGCGAACTTCGTCTTCCGTGGCAAAAGCGAATCCGACCGGACTGACCCGCATCGCCGCCCCGTTACCCCAGCTCCGATAGGGCTGCGGGTCGTCATCGTGGAGCCAGCGAAAGAACGAGCCGCCGTAACCGGCATCGGGATAGCGCCTGCCAAACCAGCGCACGGCATCGATATAGGGCTGGTCGGCAAGGATTGCGGCGGCCACGGCAACGGTCAACACCGTGTCGTCGGTAAAACGCACCTGCGGGCCGAACAACGGGAAGTCCTTGGTCTTGATCGGGCGATGCTCGTACACCGACCCGATGATATCTCCGGCAATGGAACCAATCATACGCTCCCTTCCTCGCACCCGTTTCCCGCCCTGGATCGCGGTCTTCTCTCTCGTGCCGGCAACCGCTACGTGCGCCGGCGCCTTTACAATACCGCTCCGGCCGTAATCACTCAAAGCCTTTTTCTGCAGACGGCTTCGAATTCACACACAATCAGGCCCGCCGGAACCGGTTTTCCCAGCGGTGCCGTATGGCGGCAAAGAGTTTCGATGGTGCTGTTCATAAGCACTGAAGGCTGCCGAAACTGCACAATTAAAACGTTGCTTCACCTCCGTCAATGGACTAGGATTACGCCGTGGCGAAGCGGGAGAAATCAGAGACGGACCGTTCGGCCAAATGAACTCTGCCATCGCCGGCAGTGTCGATACACGCTTCCGGCCGAAACGATCGCGAATCGTATGTATCCCATGAATATCCCAAACCCCAAAACCGATTCCTAGATCATGGACTGGAAAGAGCAATTACAAAATTACGTCAATTCGCTGGACCGATTGCGCCGGTATATCGAGCCAACGGACGAGGAAGTCACCGCCATTGAAACGATGAGCACCAGGTGGGGAACGACCCCCCACTATGCGGCCCTGATGGACAGGGAAGACCCGGCCTGCCCGATCAGGCGCCAGGTGGTCCCCTCCCTGAAAGAGCGGGAAAATCGATATGGCATCCCCAATTATCTGATCTGGAAAGAAAACCGTAACGACGAGGAGCACCGTCCCGATTCAATCGCCCGGCAGTATCACGACAAGATAGCCTTTACCGTGACCGATGTCTGCGCCAACTATTGCCGGCACTGCTTTCGCAAGGAACTGGTGGTGGACCGGGCCCTTGAGTTGCGGTTCGATGTCGACGAGGGACTGGAATGGATCAGAAACGCCCCGGAAATTCGTGACGTTCTGATCACCGGCGGTGATCCGTTTCTGCTATCCAACGACCGCATTGATTATTTAATCAGAAAGATCCGCGAAATCCCCCATGTGGAAATGATCCGGTTCGGCACCCGCACCGTTATTGCCCTGCCCCAGCGCATGGAAGACGGCCTGCTGAAGGTGCTCGGCGGCATGCATCGAGTGCCGATCTGGATCAATACCCAGTGCAACCACCCGAAAGAGTTGACCCCGGAAACCGCCGAGGCGGTCTACAAACTCATGGGCTGCGGCATCAATGTGGGTAATCAGGCCGTTTTGCTCAAAGGAATCAATGACGATGTCGACACGTTCAAGCAGCTGCACCTCAAGCTGCTGCAGTTCAGAATTCAGCCGTATTACGTCTTTTATTGCGAACCGGCCCCCGGCATCGATCATTTCCGTACCCCGGTGGAAAAAGGCGCCGAACTGATCCGCGACGCCATCCGCGGCCACACCACCGGGCTGGCCCAGCCCATGTACGTGGTGGCCACCAATGTCGGCAAGATCCCGCTGATGCCGGATTACTACATCAAGGAGCGCACCGAACAGGAATACACACTGGTCAACTATAAAGGCCAGATCACCAAGCTCCCCAATATTCCGGAGTAGCCGCCGGGGACGCCAATCCGGCTTTCCCGGCACCGGCACCACCGCCAGGCTCGGGAAGCTATGAATAACATGATAATCAAAGGAGGATGTATGAAGAAACTGCTGACTATCGTCCTGACCGTATCCCTGGCACTGTCGCTGGCAGCGCTGGCCCAGGCGAAAAAACTCGTCGTCGGCCATGACACCAATTTCATGCCGTTCGAGTTCAAGGATCCCGCAACCGGTGACTATGTCGGTTTCGACATCGACATGTGGAAATTGATCGCCGAACGGCTTGGCCTTGAATACGAATTGCAGCCGATGGACTTCAACGGCCTCATTCCGGCCCTGCAATCCGGCAATATCGATGCCGCCATCGCTGGCATGACGATCAAGAGCGAACGCGAGAAGGTGGTTGATTTCGCCTACCCCTATTACGATGCCGGCCTGATGATCCTGGTACGCACCGATGAAAGCGACATCAAGAGCCTGGAAGATCTTGAAGGCAAAGTCGTCGCTACCAAACTCGGCACCACCAGCGAAGACTTCGTCAAGAAACATGCCAAGGCCAAGGATATCAGCCTGTTCCCGAATATCGACGGCGCCTATATGGAACTGGCCACCGGTGGCGCCGATGCGGTGCTGTTCGACTCCCCGGCCGTCCTGTATTACGCCAAGACCGCCGGCAAGGAAAAAGCCAAGGTCGTCGGACCGCTTTATATGGGCCAGAGCTACGGCATCGCCTTTCCGGCCGGCAGCGACCTGCGCGAGAAGGTGACCATCGAGATCCTCAAACTCATGGAAGGCGGTGAATACGCCGACTTGTACAAAAAATGGTTCGGAACCGAACCGAAATAACCCCGCGCACCTGACGGGCGGGCCTCCAGACGGGCCCGCCCTCTCTTCTTGCCACCTGGGGAGCACTCATGGCTTTCGACTTTGATGCCAGTGTTATGTGGGATTCGGTCCCCTTCCTGCTGACCGGTATTCGACTGACCATCCTTATCACCGTCGTCGGGCTCTTTTTCGGCTTTATCTTCGGGGCAACGGCCGGGTTGCTCAAACTCTCACGCAATGTGGTGTTGAGAAAGCTGGCCGGCACCTATGTCGAATCGATCCGCGGCACACCACTGATGGTCCAGGTGATGTTTCTCTATTTCGGCCTTCCCATGGCCGTCGGTATGCGGATCGCGCCACTGACCGCCGGTATCGTGACCATTGCCTTGAATTCCGGTGCCTATATCGCCGAAATCGTGCGCGGCGCGGTCCAGTCGATCAACCCCGGACAAATGGAAGCTGCCCGTTCCATCGGACTCACCCGGTTTCAGGCCATGCGCTATGTGGTCTGGCCCCAGGCCCTGAAGCGCATGATCCCGCCGCTGGGCAATCAGTTCATCATCAGTCTCAAGGATACTTCGCTGCTGGTGGTCATCGGTGTAGGCGAGCTGACCAGGACCGGCCAGGAGATCATTTCCGTCAATTTTCGCGCATTCGAGGTCTGGCTCACCGTCGCCATCATGTACCTGATGCTGACCATGACCATTTCCAAAATCCTCAGCGTCGTGGAAGAAAAAGTCTTCCACGTACGGCGATAAAAGCGCGGGACAGCTGCCATGCCGATGATTGAAATCAGGAACTTGCACAAATATTTTGGTAAACTGGAAGTATTAAAAGGTATCGATCTGAGTATCGAGCAGGGCGAGGTGGTGGTCATCGTCGGCGCGTCGGGATCGGGGAAAAGTACACTGCTGCGCTGTATTAACAAACTGGAGGAGCTGACCAGCGGCGAGATCCTCGTCGACGGCTATAGCCTCACGGATAAATCAACCGACATCAATATGATCCGGACCGAAGCCGGCATGGTCTTCCAGCAGTTCAACCTGTTCCCGCACATGACCACGCTGCAAAACGTCACCCTTGGACCGCTCAAGGTACGGCGAATGAAAACCGCCGAAGCTAATCAATTCGGCATGAAACTGCTGAAAAAGGTCGGCTTGGAAGACAAAGCCAAGGTGTATCCGGATCAGTTGTCAGGCGGGCAGAAACAGCGAGTGGCCATTGCCCGTTCGCTGGCCCTGCGCCCCAAAGTCATGCTGTTTGACGAACCGACCAGCGCCCTGGACCCTGAACTGGTCGGCGAAGTGCTCGAGGTCATGAAGACGCTGGCCCGCGAGGGAATGACCATGGTGGTGGTCACCCATGAAATGGGCTTTGCCAACGAGGTGGCGGACCGGGTGATTTTCGTCGACGATGGGGTCATCCTCGAGCAGGCACCGCCCAAAGAGTTTTTCAGCAACCCTCAGTTCGAGAGGACCCGCGGTTTTCTCGGCAAGGTGCAAAACCCGAACGCAGGCTGACGCCTTCAGCCTCTGAAATGCAAGAAGCCGCCCCCTCACCCGCAGAGTGCCAACCGGCACGGAAAAACCATCTCATCTTCTTTTCTTCTCACTGCGCTACTGGAACAGGAGTGACTTTCCATGATGATGGACGATATTCAAGACCGGCTCAGCAACCTGGATGCAACCAAAATTTTTTTTACCGACCTCAACGGCCGCCTGATGAGCCTGCCCGTAAATCCGGCCCACCTGCCGAATATCCTGCGCGACGGCATCGGTTTCGACGGTTCGTCGATCGCCGGCATGGCCCAGGTGGACGACAGCGACCGCCAACTCTTCCCGGACATTGACAGCCTGCGTATTATCAGGTTCAACGACCAGACCCTCGGCTGCTTTATCGGGCGCATCTTCAACGAGCGCGGTCTTCGCTCCCAGGCAGACCCGCGAGCGGTGCTGGAACGGATTATCGAGCACGCGGGACAGAAGTACGGCTATCGCTTCCTGCTTGGCCCAGAGCACGAATTTTTCCTGCTGACCGGCGATGAATTCGGCGAAAAAGGGCACTCCGACGACGCCGGCTATTTTGTCGCCACTCCCCACGACAAGGGGGAAAAGGTACGAAACCATATCATCGGTATTCTCGCCCAGTGCGGTATCGAATTCGAAAAGGCTCATCACGAAGTAACCCCCTCCCAGCACGAAATCAATCTGGTGCCGACCAAGCCGCTGGATGCCGCCGACCGGACGATCATCTTTAATCACGTGACCCACCAGGTTGCCCGCGAGTTCGGTTACTATGCGACCTTCATGCCGAAACCTTTCGACGACCAGAATCGCAGCGCCTTTCACATCCATCTGTCGATGACCGATCGAGAGGGCCGCAACCTGTTTTTCGACGCCGATCGTGAATATACCCTGAGCACCCTGGCACGACAGTTTATCGGCGGTATCGTCAAATACGGACGGGAAACCTCATTGGTCATGGCCTCGACGCTCAATTCGTACAAGGCGTATGTCCTTGAACGGGAAGCTCCGGTCATTCGCGGCTGGGGCCTGAAGAACCGCAGTTCCATGGTCCGGATTCCCTACACGGCAAGCCCGCAGAGCACCCGCATCGAATTGCGCAACCCGGATCCATCGGGCAACCCCTATCTGCAGATCGCCACCTTGATCGCCATCGGCCTGCGGGGCATCGAGGAGGGACTCGACTGCGGCAAGCCCGATCGCGGCAGTACCTACAATCATTCGACCCATCGCCGCATCTGGGACCAGCGGCTCCTGCCCAAATCGATGTTCGAGGCACTCGTCGAAGCGGAGCGCAGCAAGGTCTTGCCGGAGATCCTTGGCCAACGAATCTACGACAGCTACCTGGCCATCAAAACCGCCGACTGGGAAGAACACCGAACCCACGTAACCCCTCGAGAATTAGCCAAATATCTCGGCAATTGAGACGCCTCCCGGAACGTCGCTCAGGAACGAAAAAAACGGAGGGCCAGACAGCGCTTCCACCAGTACCTTTCAAGGGGTGCCGGCCAGAACGTCCCGCAGCTTCACCGCCATTTCAGCCATAGAAAAAGGCTTTTGAATAAATGCCACCCCCTCCTCCAGGACTCCCTGATGGGCAATGACATTGGCGGTATAGCCGGACATGAACAAAAGCCGGATATCCGGATAAAGAGCGGTTATTTTTTCTGCCAGGTCCCGGCCGTTCATTTCCGGCATGACCACGTCGGTCATGAGCAGATGGACGGGACCGGTGCGGTCCTTTGCCTGACGGCAGGCCTCGCTCGGTGAAGCCGCTGTCAGCACGGTGTAGCCCAGCCTTTTCAACATGGTTGCGGTCATCTTCAGGATCATGGGTTCATCTTCAACCAGCAAAATGGTTTCAGTGCCGCCGCCGGCTGCTTTTCTCTCGGGCTCGCTTGCAGCAACATCGGTATTATCCGCAAAGCGGGGCAGATAAATTCTGAAGGTGGAGCCTTGACCGGGTTCGCTGTAAACATTGATGAAGCCGTTATTCTGCTTGACGATGCCGTATACGGTAGCAAGCCCCAGGCCGGTGCCTTTGCCCATCCCCTTGGTGGTAAAAAAAGGCTCGAACAGATTATCCATGGTGTCCCTGTCCATGCCGCAACCGTTGTCACTGACCGCCAGCAGAACAAAATCCCCGGGAATAAAACCCGGGTGGTCACTGCAATAGTGCTCATCAAATGTTTTTCTTCCGGTTTCTATGGTGAGTTTACCCACTCCGTCAATGGCATCCCGGGCGTTGATGCATAAATTGGCCAGGATCTGATCGAGCTGGGACGGATCCATTTTCACGGGCCAGAGATGAGCAGACGGCTGCCAGACCAGGTCAATGTCTTCTCCTATAAGCCGGCGAAGCATATTCAGCATGCTTTCCACGGTATCATTCAAATCCAGTTGCCTGGGGGAAATAGTCTGTTTTCTGGCAAAGGCCAGCAACTGTCGGGTGATATCAGCCGAGCGTTGCGCTGCCGTTTGAATCTCTTTCAGATCAACATACAGATCCTGATTTTCATCCGCCTGCAACAACGCCAGTTCCGTATGCCCCAGGATCACCCCCAGCATGTTGTTGAAATCGTGAGCCACACCGCCGGCCAGCCGGCCCACGGATTCCATCTTCTGGGCCTGGTTGAGTTGTGCCTGGATCTTTTCCCATTCGTCTTCCGCCTTTTTGATGGCAGAGATATCCACCGCCATTTCGAAACGGACATCCCGGCCATCGGACCAGCGGATCACCCGATCAACAATCGCATAATGCCGATCAAGGAATGGATTGTAATACTCCCAGCGGTGAGGGGCCGGTTTCTGTCGGCGGATGATATCGTTGGTGCAAAATGGGCAGGGTGCATCGAGGCCATGCAGGACCTGGTAACATTGTGCGCCGATACAGTCGGAGGACAGCAATGCTTCAAGGGAGCGATTCACATACAACATTTCATATGTTTCAAGGTCCGCGATATAAATGGCCTCATCAATGCTGTTGAACAGCGAAAGGAGCTGGTCGCGTTCGGCCTGCAGCGCTTTTTCCGATTGATGGCGCTCGGTGATATCCGAAAACACGATGACGTTCATATCATCGGTGGCCCGCATCCTGAACTCGATGTGTCGAACACTACCATCCTTGCATACCACAGGAAATTCCATGGGATCGATATCATGGCGAATCTTCACTGCTTCGTCGATGGCCGTCTGCCATTCTCGGCGAACACGGGTCCTCAGTCCTTCATCCGGATATGCAAGGGACCACCACTGATCGACGGACGGAATGTCAGAGATCGTATAACCGAATAATTCTGTAAACTTCGGGCTTACATAGAGGGTATTTTCCTGTCTGTCCGAAAGGATTATCCCGACCGGGGCCAACTCGGCAAACAAACGAAAGCGTTCCTCGCTCTGCCGAAGAGAAGCCTCCGCCCTTTTCAGGCCTGAGACAATGAGATATGTCGCTCCGACAACAAGGATATTTACCAGAACAAAGGTGGTTGAGGTAATAAGCCAGACAATATGGTCCGGTTCGGAAGGGAGTTTTATCGCAAAACCGGTCTTATAGCCAAATCCGACGAATACCACAAAAGATACCACAAAAATAGCAAAAGCAGATTTGCCGCCAATTAAAAGGCATGCCAGAACAGCTGAGCATAAAAACCATAATCTCGCCGAACTAACTAAGCCGATGGAGCTGATGGAGACATATCCAGTTACGGCAACAGAAAAACACAGTACATAACTTCGTACATAATAACTCAGTTTTTTCTTGAACAGGATGACCAGAACAACCGCATAAGCCCCGGACAACGCTGCGAGCGATAGCCATTTTTCTTCCTGAATGGCAGAGGTTATCGATGGTATCAGGGCAAAACCGCCTAACACGACAAGAAGAGAGACAATAAAGAAAAGTGTGTACCCTCTGGAAATCCACTCGGGTGTCTGCCGGGGGATCCTGTTTGATACAAAGGTCCGGGCCAGGCTTCTTAATCTCATATACACGGTTTCAAAATCGGGCATTGATTGCAGATAAATAAAGCCGCGACCAATCGTGGCAGCTTCAAGACAGATGGTTGTTCACCAACTCATTTTCCCAACTTCGCGAGCCCCTATGCGATGATCGAGCCAGGCCGCGTCCGGTTTTACCCTGCAAACGCGGAAACCTACTCATTGAGCCAGCCTATCAGCTTTTAACCGGAAAGTGAAGCTATGAACAGCGGCCGATACACGGCAGTCTCCTTCTCTCACGGACCTGATTCATGATGCACACGACTGCCAAGCCGTCCCGTTTTCGCCATCATCCATTAATAATCACTACCGTCCTGACTGGCAGCAAAGAACAGCTGAATGTCAGGCTTTTCAGTATCGACGGTCCTGAAGGCGGACAGGCATTCGGCAACATGGACAGAATCAAGTTCGAAAAAATCGAGAGGATCCCCGGAGAATTGGCGGAGGCGGGATGGAAACAATGCCGCTGGCCAAGGTGTTCTTTGCCAAGCGCTCCGTTGCCACTCTCAGATAATGGCGTGGCGGACTTTGGCGGAAACCCACTCGCTTATCGCCACTGTTCCGAGAATGACGACAAAGATCAGACTGACCTGCGGCCAGGCCAGGGTGTTGAGACTGTGGGACAGTTCAAGGCCGATGCCGCCGGCGCCGACCAGGCCAAGGACGGTTGATTCGCGGATGTTGATATCCCAACGGAACACGGTGATGCCGGCAAAGGCGGGCATGATTTGCGGAGTGATGCCGTAATCGAGAATCTGTGCCACCGAGGCACCGGTCGCTGCCACCGCCTCCACTTGAGAGGCGTCTATTTCCTCAATGGCCTCGTAGAGAAGTTTACCGATAAAACCGATGGACCGCAGGGCAATGGCGATAATTCCGGCGAGCAGGCCGGGACCGAGGATCGACACCAGCAACAGGGCCCATATCAATGAATTGATGGAACGGGAAGAAACAATGAGCAGCAAGGCGACGGGCCGGACAAAGTGCTGACTGGGCGTGGTGTTACGTGCTGCCAGGAAAGCCACCGGCACGGCCAGCACAACCCCGAGTACGGTTCCGAGGGTGGCGATATTGAGGGTATCCCACAGCGGTATCCACAGCCTCTCCATGTAGGACCAGCGCGGCGGCAGCATCCGTCCGCCGATGTCCATGGCTTGACGCGGCGCATCCTGGACAAAACTCCACAAGGTATGCTGGTTCATGAGCTGCCAGCAAAAGACGAAAAGAGCTGTTAACAGCAGCCAGGCAAGCCAGCCGGCACGCTGCTGCGCGGTGGTATGGCGCTGCCAGGTTTTTTCACCGTCACGGTTGGTAACCACCACTATTGCACCCATTTACGGATGGTACCGGAACTATATTCCGCCACCAGCACAATACCGATGATAATGATAAGAATGGCTGCCGCCGAATCGAACTCGTAACGGTCGATGGCCGTATTTAGCGTTGCCCCGATTCCTCCCGCCCCGACGATACCGATAACGGCGGATTCGCGGAAATTGATATCCAGCCGGTAGAGCGACAGCCCGATCAGCCTGGGCATGACCTGGGGTTGAATGGCATAGTTGACCAATTGCAGCCAACCGGCCCCGGTGGCGCGGATTGCTTCGGCCTGGGCCTCCTGGATGTCTTCGATATCTTCGGCCAACAGCTTGGCAAGAAAACCGATGGTGGCAAAGGACAAGGTGAGAAAACCGGCCAATGGACCGAAACCGACCATGGCGACAAAGAGGATGGCGATAATGACTTCCTGAAAACTTCGCGACAGGGCGATAATCGATCGGCACACCGCGTAGATCGGCAGGGGAACAAGATTTCGCGCGGCCCCTATTCCGATGGGTACGGAAATCACTATCCCGACAATCGTCGAGGTCAGGGTCATGGTCAGACTTTCCAGGATTCCGGCCCGGATATCACCTCCGCGGGAGAAAAAATCGGGGGAAAGAAAGCCGGAGATAAAGGCCCAGCCGCGCGGCAGCCCTTCATAGAGTCTCAGCCAGTTGACTTCCAGCGAAGCAATGCCGAAAACAAGATACAGCAGAGCTCCGAAGACAAGCCCATAACGGAGCCACGGCCTCTTGATAAAAGGCGGCCGGCGCCAGTGGCGGGGGTAGCCGCCCAGAGGTGCTGTTTCTCCCAGACCCCGGTTCATTGGACTCCCACGGCAATCTTTTGGGCGAAAACCTCTTTTGCACGTTCGTCCTCCGCCTCACTATCTCTGCTCTTCCCCACCGTGCCGCTCCAGTCCTCCTCCCCGTAAATTTCGGTGAGGACTTCGGCGGACAGACCGCCCGGCGGCCCGTCGTAAACCACCTGGCCTTGCCGCAGTCCGATAATCCGCTTGACGAAGTGCTGTGCCAGAACAACATCGTGGATATTGATGATCGCGGCGAGGCCCCATTCGGCACAGACTTCGGTGATCAGTCGCATAATCTGTCGTGAGGTCTTCGGATCAAGACTGGCGGTTGGTTCATCAACCAGCAGCAGATCGGGATTTTGCAGCAGGGCCCGGGCAATGCCGACCCGTTGCCGCTGACCGCCGGAGAGGGCATCGGCACGTTTGTCGATATGCTCGGTCAGACCGACCCGATCGAGGGTGGCAAAGGCCTGGGCCACGGCATCCGGCGGAAAGCGCCGACGAAGCGAGTTCCAGAAGCTCACGTACCCGAGTTGCCCGGAGAGGACGTTTTCCATCACGGTGAGCCGTTCCACCAGGGCGTATTCCTGAAAGATCATGCCCATTCGTCGTCTGGCCCGGCGCAGTTCGGTTCGTCCCAGCCTGGTCAGCTCAAGCTCTTTGAGGCGGATTGATCCGCTGCTGGGCTCTACCAGCCGGTTGATGCAGCGGATCAGGGTTGATTTACCCGAACCGGAAGGACCGATCAGACTGACCACCTGTCCTTCCGGAATGGTTAAGCTGACTTCCTGCAGGGCCAGATCGCCGGTGCGGTAGCGTTTGGTCAGCGCGGTAATGGTCAGCACGGTTTAGCGACACTCGTAGGTGACGCCCATGGCTTGATCGATGGTTCGGACAACGTCCCAATGCTTCTGGTAGGTGATAGGGATAAACTTGGCTTCGCCTGAATTCTTAAATTCTTCCAATAACGTCGAATCTTCCCAGGGGAAGGAGAAAAATCCTTCCTCGACTTTGGCCTGCAGGTCTGGATGGAGATTGTAGACGACGCCATAACCGGTGGTGGGGAAGGTCTGCGATTTATAGATGGTGATAAGCTGTTCCGGCTTGACTACCTCGCGGGAGATCATCCGGTTCAATACCGAGTTGGCAATTGCCGCCACCGGGTAGTCCCGGTTGGCAACCCCGAGGATGGAGTTGTCATGTTTGCCGGAGAATACCGGTTCGTAATCCTTTTCGGCAATCAGGTCGTACTCGGCGGCAAGAAGAGCAGAGGGGGCCTTGAAACCGGAGTTGGAGGTCTGTGACGTAAAGGCCATTTTGTTGCCGCGAATATCTTCCACCTTGTCGATTCCTGATCCGGGGTGGGTGATAATCTCCATTTCGTAACCGAAACTATCGTCGGCCCGGGCCATCATGGCAAAGGGTCGAAACCCGGCACAATTGACCGCCAGGGGATTAGATCCGGTATTAAATCCGGCGACATGCAGCCTGCCGGCCCGCATGGCCTCAAGCTGGGCGGCATTGGACTGTACCGGGAAAAACTGGACTTTCTTGCCGGTGACTTTTTCCATATGGCCGATAAATCCATCCCACACCTTGGCATACACAGCGGGATCTTCCACCGGAGTGTAGGCGAAAACCAGCGTGTCGGGATCAAGCCATTTTTTTTCGTCGGCGGGGATATCGGCAATCATATCACCGTCGGCATCGGTGAAGCGGGGGTCCATGGCCAGGGCGGAGCCGTTTATCAGAAACAGGGCGCAGAACACTGGCAGGAACAGGGCGCGATGCAAACAGCGCAGGGACTTTTGCAAAACGGGAATGCGGAACATGAGCGTTTCTCCTCATTTGATGATGTCTTTAATCTGAGCCCGGAGCAGTCCCGAGCCTGCTGTAAACGTGCGCATCTTACCGGGCGATCATGACGATCAGGTTAGGGAAAAATTTGTTTTGAATAAGATTCAAAAAGAAAAATCAGACCACATCCCACTTTTTGACACCGCCAACGACTCCACGTATATGTCGTGCCAGACGACGCCGAAGCTGACCAACCCTATTGGGTTTAAAGAATTTTGTCAGACTTCTTGCGGTGCATTGACTGAACGTGCCAAACAGCCTGTGGTTTTATATGATAATCAACCCCGGGCTGGCCGACTCTACCGGAGGTTGCATCGCGAAGGCCGGGGTGGACGGAAAATCCGGCAAAAAGAAAAAGGGCTTCCGGCTTGTATCGGAAGCCCTTCATTTGACTGGTGCACCAGGAGAGATTCGAACTCCCGACCTACGGATTCGTAGTCCGTTGCTCTATCCAACTGAGCTACTGGTGCATGGGAGTTGGTGACTATACTGCAGAACAGGCGGCAACTCAAGCCTGTTTTTTGGCGCCCTCCTCTTTTTCAGTCTTCTCGAAAGCGATCTCGTGTTCGAGCGGGTTCATCATCGGATCACCGGTAATAACGACCTTGGTTTCATACTGCTCTTCCAGATCCATGATTTCCTGACGCTTGTTGTTGAGCAGGTATTGGGCGATATCCAGCGGGAAGTGGCAATTGACCCTGACGACCTGTTTGCGGCTGGCGCCGGTGTGGATCCGGCGCAGGTAGAACAGCGCCTGAGTCTCCACCGAACGGACAGTGCCGCGCCCGCGACAATGCTCGCAGATGCGGTAATTGCCCGTTTCGATCGGCGAGCCGAGTTTCTGCCGGGAAATCTGCAGCAGGCCAAAGCGCGAGATTCGGGTGATATCCACCTTGGCCTTGTCGCGCTTCATCGCATTCTTGACCTGCTTTTCCACTTCGCGGATATTCTTGCTGCTACGCATATCGATAAAGTCAACGACGATCAGGCCGCCGAGATCACGCAGCCGAAGCTGGCGGGCGAGTTCGGTGGCCGCCTCCATGTTGGCCTGGAAGATGGTGTCCTCGAAATTCTGCCCCTTGCCGGTCGATCCCGAGTTGACGTCGATGGAGACGAGTGCCTCGGTCGGCTCGATAACTATCGATCCGCCGGACGGCAAGTTGACCCGGGGCTGATAGATCGATTCGATCTGGTCCTCGACGCTGTAATGGTTGAAGACCGGGCGCGCCCCCTTGTGCAGTTTGACCTTCACCGTGCGCTGCTTGGCGGGCAGCATCTCGACGAATTCGCTGACCTTTTCCAAGGCAGCTTCGTCGTCGACGAGAATCTCCTGAATGTCCGGATCGAAGTGTTCGCGCAGAAAGCGCATGACGCAGTTGTGGTCCTGGTAGAGGAGACCGACTCCGTCCATTTTCTGGCCCTTCTCCTTGATCTCCCGCCATAGCCTCAACAGATAGCGCACATCACGGGTCAGAGCAGTCTTGGTAATATCGACACTGGCGGTCCTGACGATCCAGCCGATGCCCTCCGGGATCTGCAGCGAGTTCATGATCTCGCGCAGCTCGTTGCGCCGCTCTTCTCCGGATATTTTGCGGGATACCCCTTCCGACTCCGAGCCGGGCATCAACACTACGCAGCGGCCGGGCACAGACAGATAGGTGGTCAGATTGGCACCTTTTTTCCCGATCTCTTCCTTGACGACCTGGACAAGCATCTCCTGGCCTTTTTCCATTACATCGGAAATACTCAGCTTCTTCCATTGCTGTTGATCGACCAACGCCCGTACCTCGGCACTGAGATTCTGACGATAGTATTCGGGATGAATCTCACTGAAGGTCAAAAAACCGTTCTTTTCGGTACCGTAATCGACGAACGCCGCCTGCAGGTTCGACTCGATGGCCACCACCCGGGCCTTGTAGATATTGTTTCTGGTCTGAACCCGGCTGACCCCGCTGACATAGAGCGACTCGAGCCGGCCGTCCTCAAGCAGGGCCAGGCGGCACTCTTCCGGCTCGTCGGCATTGATGAGCAACTTGACCACCGGCCTGTGATCTCCACCGCCGCCGCCTTTACCGGCGGGCTCGGCTCTGCCGGCCCTGCCGGAAGCGGACGGGGCTTCGCCTTGCGTGCCGCCAGTCTGCCGGTCGGTGCCGGTTTGTGGTTGTTCGGACTGGTCCTGGTCTTCCGCGGAAACGTCCGCCTGGTCGGCTGCCTCCGACTCTTTTTTCTGCCGGCCGGATTTTCTGCGACCACCGCGACGCCCCCGGCTCCGTTTGCTGCGCCGTTCTTCTTTCGGCAGCTCTTGCTTATCTTCTTCACCGTCCGCCAGCGGCTGTTGCGACTCCGTCGACTCATCGATCGCAGGGCCTTGGACCGGCGCATCTGCTCCACCCGGCTCCCCGGGGACCTGCGGTTCACTCGACTCCCCGGGGACCGGAGGCTCTTGCTCCCGGTCGGCGGGTTGATCGGGCGGAACGGGCTTCTTGCCACTTTTCCCGGCAGGCCGCCTGCCGCGCGAGGACGGCTTTTTCGGGCGGGGCTCCGGTGCTGCGGCTGATGTCGATTCGCTTTTCTGCTCGCCCGGCGAAGCCGGCTGCTGTTCCGGCTCTTCGGTGAGCAAGGCGCTTTTCCACCAGGCTCCGGTTGTAGCCTTGATCGGCTTTTTGGTCTTGGACGTGGACGTGCTTTTCTTTTCCTTGTCGGACTGGTCCTGCTTTGACTCCGTCATATAAATCCTTTGCCCGGCGGCCCTGCTGAGCACGGCAGAGCGCCGACACCTCTCAGGTGTCAGGTCGACAGATCACGGATTTCGGCTCTGATCTGCCAACGGACACCAAACGATTCTTCGGCGGCCTCCGTTATCGGCCGCCGTTCTTCCGGTACCACTCAACCCGTTTTCAGCCAGGCCGGAACGAATCTCATCGTTCGACCATCGAGCCGAAGGCTTGTCGAGCGAGTAATACCGCTCCATTTGTCTGCATGGTCAGATCCATCCGGCACGCATCTGCTCGCGAGGCGTACCGCCGGTCCCCATGCCCCCGTACCGACCGGGGTGCTGTTCCGCTGAAACGCGCGCTCCATCATAATGACGCCCACACGCGTTGCACCGGTACTTCGATTGTCAATTGCCGGCCGGTCTTAACCGGCTGAGATGGCTCGAACAGAAAGCGAGGCTTCCCTCGATCAGTAAAAAGAGCTGTCTTTGTCGGCCATAAGCGGCGAGTTGCCTGAAAAATAAAACAAATGCACGATATTATCAAGACGAAACTATTACTTTTGGCTTGACACCGGGCGGGCCGGCCCGTACATTTCGGAGCTTGAGGGAGGTGTTCCCGCTGTACCCACCGGGCGGAACGCCGCGACCACACAACCTCCGTACATGCAGGTCCTGTCTTTGCAAAAGGAGTATACCGTGACAATGCAGCTGCCAGGTATGTCTTTTCTCCGTCTGAGCGTCTTTGCCGCTTTACTTCTGCTCCTCGCCGGTCCTGTCGCGCAACCCCGGGCGGCCGAATCCGTGGCTACCGAAGAGTGGGACATCACCGCCGACAAGCTGACCCGGTTCGATCAACCGGCAAGCATCATCGCCGAGGGCAATATCGTGTTGGTCAAGCGAAAGCAGCTGCCGCCGAAAAAAGAAACAACCGGTATCGACACGACCGAGTGGTCGGAATTGCTCGAAGAAGAATCAGCTCCGGAAGAAGTCACCCCGGCGGACCTTGAAGAAAAGCGGGAACCGGTATACGAGACCGAGATCACCATTACCGCCGACTGGGCCGCCTACGATATCGCCCTCAATACGATCAGGGCACGCGGCAATGTCGCGGTGATCACCGAAGACGAGCAGCTCTACGCCGAACAGGGCGAAGTCAATCTCGAGCAGGAAACCGGAACGTTCAAGCAGGCAACCATCATCCGCAAGCAGCATGACCTGCACCTGGAAGGCGAAGTCATCGAAAAGACCGGCTACAAAACCTATCGCGTGCAAGACGGCTGGGTCATCACCTGTAAGGTCGACCAGGGAGAAACCGCCCCCTGGAGTTTTGCCGCCAGCAATGCGGTCATCGAGCAGGACGGCTATGCGGTGCTCAGCCATGCCCGGTTCCGGATCAAGGACGTGCCGATACTCTACTCTCCGTGGCTGATGATTCCGGCCAAGAACAAGCGGGAGACCGGACTCCTGCTGCCGGAGCTGATCTCCAGCGAGAACGGCGGATTCGGTTTCAACCTGCCTTTTTTCTGGAATATCTCCGATTCCACCGACGCAACCGTTTACGCCCAGTACATGACCGATCGGGGATATATGCCCGGCCTGGAGTTCCGTTACGTCAAAAGCGAAACGGAGAGGGGCTTGGCCATGGCCACCTATCTCAATGACGATCTGAGCGGTGATACCGACTCTTCCTACTACGCCGACACCGGATTTACCCACGACAACGAGGATCGCTATTGGGTTCGCGCCAAGGCCGACCATGATTTCAGCGGCGGCTGGACGTCCCGGCTCGACATCGATGTCGTCTCCGACCGCGATTACCTGACCGAGTTCAATACCGGCATGACCGGTTTTAGCACCACCAACGAACGCTTCCTGAAAACATTCGGGCGCAGCCTGGAAAACAAGACCGAGGACCAGCGCAGCAACACCTTCGGTCTGCTGAAATCATGGGGAAGCACCTCACTGACCGGCGAACTGCTGGCCATCAACGATGTCCGAGCCGATAAAAGCGGCGACAGCCCGCTGTGGAATCTGCCGGCGATCGACTACACCGGCACCCTGCCCCTCGAAGGATTCGGTGATTTCACCCTGTCCTGGGATTCGTCTTATTATAATTTCTGGCGGGAAGAAGGCATCGGCGGCCACCGGGTTGATATCAATCCGCGCCTGAGCGCCCCGCTGCCGATCAGTCAGTACCTCGAATCGCGGGCCGAGA
Organism: uncultured Desulfofustis sp.; assembly: GCA_964433645.1. Taxonomy (GTDB): domain Bacteria; phylum Desulfobacterota; class Desulfobulbia; order Desulfobulbales; family Desulfocapsaceae; genus Desulfofustis. The sequence goes on along the minus strand of CAYSSK010000010.1, from coordinate 10,969 downwards.
TCGGCATCCGCGACACCTTTTATTCCGTTCAGGAGTACGGTGACGCCGAATGGACGGAAGATACGACGCAAAACCGCTTCATCTACGATCTGAACGCCGAGATCGGGACCACGCTGATGCGCTCATTCGCCCTGGCCGGCGAGCAGGATGACAGCATCAACCACCAGATCAGACCATATGTCCTGTATTCCTTTACTCCCGATGTCGACCAGGATGAACTGCCGCGCTACGACGGGGTGGACCGCATCGGCGAGCAGAATCAGATCACCTACGGCGTGGACAACTTTCTCAATCTCTTCCAGGGAAACAACGAGGAACGGGAATTTGGCCACCTGAAGATCAAACAGAATTACAGCCTGCTCGATGAAGATTCCGACGAACCGTTTTCCGCGATCAACATGAGGTTGCGCCTGCAGCCGCTCCAGCGCCTCACCTTCGATTATCGCACCGACTTTGACGTCTATGGCGACGGCTTTGTACGACACTTTGTCGAGGGCGCCTACAGCACCAGCCGCGGCGACTATTTCGAACTCGAATATGTCTTTGACGATCGCGCCAATAGCGAGCAGGTAAACGGAATCATCTCCACCTATCTGCTGGCCAATTGGCGAACCGAAATCAACTTCGAGCACTCGATATCGGAAGGAGAAACCAACGAGGCCGATGTCGCGCTGATTTACCAGGCAGCCTGCTGGTCGGTCGAACTCGCCACCCAGTATACGCCGACCGACACTTCGTTTATGGTGGTGTTCAACCTGGCCAATCTCGGCAGCCCGATCGGCTTTTCTTATTAAGCACGTTACCGGCCCGGCCACCGCATGCCGGGCCGGCAGTATTATTCATGCCATTTTCCGAGCGACAACGCCCCGCGCAGTTTGATGTTTTCAATGGTGATGCCGACGGCATCTGCGCCCTGCACCAACTTCGCCTGGCAACACCGATCGATGATACCCGGCTGATCACCGGAGTCAAACGAGATATCACGCTGCTCAGTCGCCTTACGGATGTTCGCGACAGCAGCATCACCGTAGTCGACATCTCCCTGGACTCCAACCGGCAGGCACTTCTCACCCTGCTTGACGGCGGCAACGAAATCACCTACATCGACCACCACTACGCCGGGGACATTCCAGATACCGCATCGCTGACCACCCATATCGACCCGGCACCGGACTGCTGCACGTCGCTGATCGTCGACCGGTTGCTCGGCGGCCGCTTTCGCTTATGGGCTCTGTGCGGCGCCTTCGGCGACAACCTGCATAGCGTCGCCACGACGATTGCCGCCGACAGCCGGCTATCCGAGCAAGAGGTCGCCATCCTGAGAGAAATCGGGGAACTCCTCAATTACAACGGTTACGGCACCAGCGTGCAGGATCTCTATTTCCCCCCGGACAAGCTCTACCTCTCGCTCAGTGCCTACAAAGATCCGTTTACCTTCTACTCCCAGTCCAAGACGCTCAAGACGCTGAAAACAGGCTTTGCCAACGACATGTCAATGGCCCTCAGCCAACCGGTCTTCTCGGCCAGCGGCGCCAACCGCATCTTTCGTCTACCATACAGCCCCTGGTCTCGGCGGGTCTCCGGCGTATTAGCCAATCTCAAGGCACGGGAGAATCCGGATGGCGCACACGCGCTGATTACCGAGAACGATGACGGCACCCTGCGCATCAGCGTCCGCGCACCGCTGGCCGCTCGACGCGATGCCGATACCCTCTGCCGCTTTTTTCCGGGTGGTGGCGGACGAGCCGCCGCGGCCGGTATCAATTCCCTGCCCGAAGATCAGCTCAATCGCTTTGTAACCGCTTTCAACCAGACGTATCGCTGACATGACATCAATGAATCCCCCCCTGCTCCGCTCCGGTCTTTCCAGAATCGCTTCCGCTGGCCGCCGACACCTGCACCTGCTCGTCACAGCCCTCATCCTGCTGACCATGACCGCCTGGGCAACGTCCGTTCAGGCCGACGCGCCGCTGGCTGCCGACCTGGTAACCGACGGTCAGGCCATCGACCTGGCCAGTGAACGATATCGCGAACTGTTTGCCGAACTGCAGCGCGATTATCTCTTTACCGGAGAAGAACTCGATTCGCTGTTTGCCGGCGTAAGCATCAACAAAAAGGTTCTTGAACTGATGGACCGGCAATGGGAAGCCAAGCCCTACCACCAGTATCGACCGTTGTTCGTCACCGCCAAGACCATTGCCACCGGCAAGAAAAAAATGCTCGAACACAGCAGGCTGCTCGACCGGATCGAAGCCGAGTTCGGCGTCGACCGCGAGGTCATCGTGGCCATCTGGGGGATTGAATCGCGTTTCGGAACACACCGCGGCAGCTTTCCGGTATTCGAAACGCTCAACACCCTGTTCGATGCCTATCCGCGCCGATCCAGTTTTTTCCGAACCCAACTCATCCACTTCCTCGTGGTCTGCCGGGAGAACGGCCTCGATCCGCTGGAGGTCAAAGGGTCTTATGCCGGGGCCTTCGGCCAGCCCCAATTCATCCCGTCCAGTTTCAACGAATATGCGGTCAGTTTCGACGACGACGATACCAGAGATGTCTTCGACTCCATCGACGATATCTTCGCCTCCATCGCCAATTACCTGCGGCGCTTTCACTGGACCCTGGACGCGCCGATCTATGTCGATATCGGCGCTGAGCTGAAGTCCGCGGAGTTGATCGCGGCCCATCGGCAGGGACGAAAAAGCAAAGTGGCGGTGGCCACAGTCAGCACCGATCAAGGGGTGAATCTGCCGGAGTCGCCGGGTAACCGGAAACTGATCATCGTCGGCCTGGAGTTGCCGCCCCATAAGGGGAGAGGACTTCGCTATATCGCCGGCTATCCGAATTTCCAGGCGATCATCGAGTGGAATCATTCAAGTCGTTATGCGATGGCGGTTGCCGAACTGGCCGAAGCGATCAAGGCGGATTGAGCTGCACCAGCCGTTTCGGTCGGCTTATCATGAAGATTTTCTTGCAACGGTGGCAGCTGAGGTTGTCGATCTGGAAGCCCATGGTCGCCTCCTTGCTGCTGGTGGCCGCCGGCTGCGCACAACACGGACCACTCACCGCCTTGTCTGTCGGCCGCTATCCGCTGTTTGTCGATGACGCCCCTCCAGCCGGCTTGATTCAGGCAGTGGAGCGACAGATCGGCTATCTGCAACGGCTCGATGAGGACCGAACGACGATCATCGGCCGACACCGCTTCTCCGCCCGTGAACTGAGCGAATCGCTCCGCGATTTCCAAAATATCGTTCTCCCCGAGCCGGACCCCCTGACGCGGAGCCGGCTGATCAGGCAGCACTTTCACGTATTCCAGGCCGCCGGCAGAAATGAACGGGGACAGATGCTGGTAACCGGCTACTTCGAACCGCTCTACCCAGCCAGCCTGGTCAAACAGGCCCCCTATCTCTACCCGATCTACCGTAAACCCGACTCCCTGGTTAGCCGGCGCAACCAGCACAGCGGCGAACGGGAAAGCGGGCGCCTCGCCCCCGACGGCACCCTCCGTCCCTACTGGACGAGACGGGAAGTGGAGGCCGGCGATCTGCTGCACGGCCATGAGCTTGCCTATCTGCGCGACCCACTGGACGCTTATCTCCTGCAGGTCCAGGGATCGGGCCGTCTCCGGCTGCCGGACGGCTCCCTGCGTGCCGTCCACTTTGCCGCCAGTAACGGGCGGGAGTACAACAGCCTCGGCAAACTCTTCGTCGACCGGGGGATCATGGACCGGCAACAAGTCTCGATCCCGGCAATCAGAGCCTACTTCGCCAAACACCCGGGTGAGATGACCGACATGCTCCATCACAATCCCCGTCTGGTCTTCTTTGCCTGGGGGGATACCCTCGGCCCCCGCGGCTCGCTCGGGGTCCCGCTCACTCCCGGCCGCTCCGTGGCCATCGATCACCGGGTACTGCCAACCGGAATGATCGGTTATCTGGTGACCATGCGACCGGTTCTCGATGAAAAGGGAGCAATTTCTCACTGGCGGCCGTTCGGCCGGTTTGTCGTGCCGCAGGACAGTGGCTCGGCGATCACCGGACCGGGGCGCGTCGATCTGTTCTGGGGGGGCGACGGCTATGCGGAAACTGCGGCCGGCCACATGAACCACCGGGGAACTTTGTTTTTTCTCGTGAAAAAGAGTGATAGGTTTTTTGATTCAGCGCAGTAAATCGGGTAAGATACATAAGCGATCATCGATCTATCCGATCTTTTTCCAGCAACCCTCATCACAGCGCATGCGACAAAGCGGATTTCCAATAACCCTGACCACCGATTTCGGCCTGAGCGATGAGTATGTCGGGGTGATGAAAGGGGTCATCCTGCTGATCAACAAAGGCATCCCGATCATCGATCTGATGCACACCATTCAGCCCCAGGACATCCGCCAGGCAGCACGAATCATCAGCAATAACTACAAATTTTTCCCAGCCGGAACGGTGCATCTCTGCGTGGTCGACCCCGGTGTCGGTACCGCTCGCCGGATCATCGCGCTGAACTGCGATACCCACTTCTTCATCGGCCCGGACAACGGCGTGTTTTCTCCGTTGATCAACGGTCCCGAATCGGTTGACGCCTACCAGGTGGAAAACCGGAAACTTTTCCTGAAAAACGTGTCGAAAACCTTTCAGGGCCGGGATATCATGGCCCCGGTCGCCGCCCGGCTCGCTTCAGGCATGTCCATCGTTCATGTCGGACCGCGCATCGCCCGAGACTCCTGTGTGGTCGTCAGCCTCCGCGCCCCCCTGGTCCGGCGGGACGGCATCGCCGGTGAAATCGTCACTATCGACAGTTTCGGCAATCTCCGAACCAACATCACCAGGGCCCACCTGAACAAAATCGATCTCGGCGACCACCCCTGCATCACGCTGCGATCGTATGCCATCAGCTTTTGTAAAGGGAGCTACGGCGACATCGCCGACACGATGCCGGCAGCCATCATCAACAGCAGCGGGGAGCTGGAAGTCTGTGTTAAACAGGGCAACGCCGCCCGCCTGCTTCGGGTCGGCCGTGGCGAGCGGATTTTCGTGCACGGCCATCGCAGCGGCTGCCAGGACGCCGACCTGGTGAGCTGACGGAGTCGCCCACCTCAGCGGCTTACTCGCAACATCTGGCTGAACCGCTGCCAGAAATCGGGGAACGATTTGGCCACACACTGCTCGCCGGTGATCCGGATGCCCGGCACCCGCAGGCCGGCAACCGCCATGCTCATTGCCATTCGATGGTCGTTGTAGGTCTCGATTTCAGCATCGTGCAGATCTTTGCCGCCCCGGCCGTGAACGACCATTCGGTCCGGATATTCATCGACCCGCACCCCGATCTTGCCAAGCTCCACACAGACCGCGTGCAAGCGATCCGATTCCTTGATCCGCAGGTGGGCGATATTGCCGATCTCCGTCTCTCCTTCGGCAAACGCGGCAACCACCGCCAGAGTCGGCACCACATCGGGCATGGCACCCATATCGACGGTAATTCCTTCCAGGCGGCCATCGCTCTCCACGGTGATCCCGAAATCAGATTGCTGCACGCTGCAGCCCATCCTGGCCAGCAGCGGCACAAACATCGTGTCGCCCTGCAAGGACGGCACCGGCACGTTGGCCACCGTGACCCGGCCGCCCGCTACAGCGGCGGCCGCCCAGAAATAAGAGGCGCCGGAGGCATCGCCTTCGATCCGGTAATCACGGGCCTGATAGCGACTCGGCGCAACCCGGAAAGCGGAAAAATCCGCTGCCGCCTCCACACCGACACCGAATTCGGCCATCACCTCCAGCGTCATCGCCACGTAGGGTTTAGACGGAATTTCGCCGCGCACTTCCAACTCGGCCGGTTGCCTGGCCAGCGGCGCCACGAGGAGCAAAGACGAGAGGTACTGGCTGCTCTTTCCCTCGGCCAGGACGGTCTTGCCGCCGCTGAGACCGGCAGCCCGGATCCGCAGCGGCGGGCAGCCGGTTCCGCGCATCGACTCGATATCGACGCCCCAACCGCGCAAGGCCTCGACCAGGGGCGCGATGGGGCGCTGCTGCATGCGTTCGTCGCCGTCGATGATAACCTCGCCGGCAGCAAGCGCGGCCACCGAGGTAAGAAACCTGGTGGCCGTGCCGTTGTTCCCAAGGTAGAGGGGCTCGCCAGGTACATCGATGGTTCCGCCGGTCCCGTCGATATGCCAGGTTTCCGCCTCGGTCTCGATTTGCGCGCCCAGCGCGCGCAGTGCCGTGCTCGAGTATTCGGTATCCTCGCTGGCCAGCGGACCCCGTAGCATCGATCGTCCGTCGGCGAGCGATGCGGCAATCAGGGCCCGTTGGGTGATACTTTTCGAGCCCGGCACGGTGATCGTTGCGTCCACTCCGCTGACTGTCCGTATTTCAATCATCGTTACATCCCGTCTGCTTGGTTTGGCAGCAACACTCGGGTACTGCCGTGCGGTTCATTCAGACGCGGCCGGAGCCTCGTTGGCGCCCAGCAACGCCGTGCGCATCGCCGCTACCGGGGCGGTGCGGCCCGTCCACAACTCACATTGAGCCACCCCCTGATACAAGAGCATCTGCAGACCGTCGACGCAGCGGCAGCCGGCGGCGGCGGCATCCCGGAGCAGCCGTGTCCGCAGCGGGCTATAGACGATATCCATGACCACCGCGAAAGCTGCCAGCGCATCGCGGGGCACCGGACTGTTCGCCGCCTTCGGTGTCATGCCGACCGACGTGGCATTGACCAGGATCTGCGCCGGCCGGAGGCCTGTTTGGTCAAGGGGCCGCCAGGGACAGTCGAGCGCCTCGGCCAGTGCCCGCCCCCGTTTCTCGGTCCGGCTGTGAATTTCGACCATTGCGCCGGCCTCCAGGAGGCCGAAGCCGATCGCCCGGGCCGCCCCGCCGGCTCCGAGAATGACCGCCCGGCTGCCGGCCAGTGAGATCTCTTCGGCCAGTGCCCGATTGGCGCCCAGCCAGTCGGTATTGGTCCCGAACAACACCCGCTCGCCGTCTCTCTCGCGCACCTGAATCGTGTTCACCGCGCCGATCCGGGCGGCGGCCGGGTCGATCTCATCCAGGCAGGCCAGCACCGCTTCCTTGTAGGGAATGGTAACACTGAGGCCGGACAGCCCGAGGTTGCGCAACGCGACGAGCACACCATCGAGCCGGGTCACCGGAAACGGGACATACACCCGGTTTTCCTCGAGAGCGGTAAAAGCCGCATTGTGCATGGCCGGACTCAGGGAATGCGTCACCGGATTGCCGATAATGCCGTAAATTTTTGTCGAACCGTTAATGTCCATGAATGCTTCCGTCAGGGGCGCAGGTAGTACCCGCCAACTGATCGAGAATGGCCCGCACCCGTTCAATGCCTAGTTGTCCCGGGGCGATGACGGCATCACCTGGCGCGGCGCAATAGGTCATATAACCGCCGAGTTCCACGGTCGCCAGCCGGCTGATCATTCCCGGCCGCCCCATACAGAAAGCGGCCAGAGGGAAAGATGCGGTGATCGCTTCTTCCAGCAGCCGCAAGACTCGCAATACATCGAGTTGACTGTGCGCCATGGTGACGATTTTGCCCACATCACATCCGGCCTGCCGCATCTGCTGCAAGACCGCACGAAGTTCCGGCCATGCCGGAGTCTGCAGGAAATCGTGCCAGGAATAGATGAGCCTGCCCCCCGACGCGGCCGTCGCCTCCCTTAACAGCCGCCGGCTTCGCTCGGGAGCCCGCAGCTCACAATCGATATAGCCGGCGCCGGCTGCCGCCGCCTGGAGCAACGGCTGAATGCGCACCGCCTCCGAACCATGAAAGTGGCCGCCTTCCCAATCAGGCCGGTTCGTAAACAACAGGGGGGTGGAACTGCACTGCAGAAACGGCTGCGGGTCGGGGTTTTCGAAAAAATCGAGACGTACTTCGATGACATCGGCAGTAGATCCAAAGCGATTTAACAGGTCCAACGCTTCGGCCTGTGTCTTCACCCCGACCGAAAGGCACAATAATCCTCGTTGTGACATCGTTCACCCCGCTCGATTCCTTTTGTCCGACTCCATCATCCGACCGGCCAACCAACCTAGCAGTGACACGACAGCCAGATCATCGATAATGCCCAGACCAAGAAACCAGTCTGGCAGCAGATCGTACGGCGACAGCAGATAGAGCACGCCGGCAGCCAACATCATCCTGACCCGCCACGGGGTAGCCGGGGCGAAAAGGACCTTCACGTAACCGACGATCGGTCGAAAAAACCGCTGCAATCGCCGGCCAAAGCCATGTTCCCGCAACGTTGGCACGCGTCATGCCTCCAGGGCTCCGATCAACTCCCTGATCGACTGCAGGTCATGTTCCCGGACATAGGCGGCAATGCCTTCGACCACCTCTTCACTGACCCGCGGGTTGATGAAATTGGCGGTACCGATCTGCACCGCGCTCGCTCCGGCCAGGATAAACTCGAGCGCATCTTCGGCGTTGTCGATGCCGCCGATACCGATCACCGGAATCGACACCGTTCCGGCTACCTGATAGACCATGCGCAGCGCCACCGGCTTGATCGCCGGACCGGACAAACCGCCGAAAACGTTGGCCAGAACCGGCTTTCTGCGGCCCAGGTCGATGGCCATACCGATCAGTGTATTGATCAGCGATACCGAGTCGGCCCCACCGTCTTCGACGGCCCGGGCCAGGGTTGTAATGTCGCTGACGTTTGGTGAGAGTTTGACCATCACCGGCACAGCGGCAGCCGTCTTGACCGCCTCGGTCACGGCCCGGGCCATCCGCGGGTCCGCTCCGAAGGCGACACCGCCCTTTTTCACATTCGGGCAGGAGATATTGACTTCGATCGCGGCAATCCCGTCGACCCCGGCGAGTCGCTCGGTGAGCTGCCGGTATTCCTCCACGGTATCGCCGAGGATATTGACGATCACCGGGACGTCGAGACCACGCAGATACGGCATTTTTTCATTGAGGAAGCGCTCGACTCCGACATTTTGCAGGCCGATGGCGTTGAGCATGCCGCAGGCGGTCTCGACGATGCGCTGCGGCGGGTTGCCCTGCCGAGGAGCCAGTGATATCCCTTTGACGATAATGGCGCCGAGTCGATGCAGGTTCACCAGCGGTTCGAACTCCCGGGCATAGCCGAAAGTCCCCGAAGCGGTCATGACCGGATTCTGCAGCACCAGAGAACCGATGTTGACCCGGAGGTCGAGGTGTGGTCCGCGCTCCTTCAGGAATTCCATACCAGATCCTCTGCATTGAACACCGGTCCATCGACACAGACGTGCAGATAGCCCCCTCCGGCGGCATCGACATTGCACCCGAGGCAGGCCCCCATGCCGCAGGCCATGACGCTTTCAATGGAGACCTGGCAGGACAGACCTCGGTCGACACAGATCCGCTGGACCCGAGCCAGCATCGGCTCCGGTCCGCAGGCATAGACCACGGTACCCGGATCAAGCTGCTCGGATTTGAGCAGTTCGGTAACCAGCCCCCGACGACCGAACGATCCGTCATCGGTGGTACACTGCAATGACAGCCCGAACTGCCGGAAGTCTTCGACCAGCGGCTCGACGTCGCCACCACTTCTGCCGCCGAGGATCACCAGGTCGCGATGATGATCCCGACCGGTCTGGCAGATCCGCTTGGCCAGAAAGAGCAGCGGGGCAATGCCCAATCCGCCGCCGACCAGACAGGCCGGCGACCGGCGATTGATCCGATACCCCCGGCCCAGGGGGCCGAAGACGTCGAGTGCTTCACCGACCCGGCAATGCGCCAGCATATCGGTCCCCCGGCCGACAATACGGAAATAAATCTGGATCTGTCCGTTGCTGCTGGCCTGGTGCAGTGAAAACGGTCGACGCAGCAGCGGATCCTGACCGGTGCCAGTCTTGATCATGACGAAATGACCCGGCGTGGCCGCAGCGGCAATGAGCGGCGCCTCCAGGGTCAACCGGACATTGTCCGCGGAGAGCTGCTCAAAACGGATAATTCTTGCTTTTTCCTGATGTTGAGACATAATTGAAGGATAGTTGTAACAAAGCTGCTCGGGATCGGCCCGGCAAGCGTTATAGTTTTCAGGACACCATGGAACCAGATCTTCTCTTCTTTTTTCCGGCCTTTCTCCTCGGCGCCGTCATCGGCAGTTTTCTCAACGTCGTCATCCTCAGGCTGCCCGAATCGGAAACGTCGATTGCCTTTCCCGCCTCCCACTGTCCCCACTGCAAAACGCCGCTGCGCTGGTGCGAAAATATTCCACTGGTTTCCTATCTGGTCTTACGCGGAAAATGCGGTCATTGCCAGGCCCCTATCTCACTGCAATATCCGGTGGTCGAGTTGCTTACGGCTCTGCTGGCGGTTGCGGTGCTGGCAGCTTTCGGCGTGAGCGTGACCGCGGTCGGTATGTTTGTGTTCTGCGCCGCGCTGGTTACTATAATATGGATTGATATTCATCACCAGATAATACCAGACGCCATCAGTCTCCCGGGCATTCTGATCGGTTTTCTGTTCTCTTTCATCTCCGCCTTTGTCAGCTGGCAGGATTCTCTGATCGGGCTGCTGGCCGGAGGGGGAGTATTCTACCTGATCTCCCTGGGCTACTACCTGATCCGCAAACAGGAAGGACTCGGAGGGGGGGACATCAAACTGCTGGCGTTGCTTGGCGCCTTTCTCGGCTGGCAGTCTCTGCTCTTTATTATCTTCGCTTCTTCTCTGAGCGGCTCAATCGTCGGTCTGATCGCGATGCGCTCCCAAAAGAAAGGGGGCTCGACCCGCATCCCCTTTGGCCCCTTTCTCGCCCTCAGCGGCATGGCATATCTGTTTTTTCGGCCGCAGATCAACGAACTCTTCCACCTCTATCTGCGCCTGATGGGCTGATCAGCCCTATCTCTTCCAATGGCGGGACAGGTTTTAACCTGTCCTCCACTAACTTCCAATGGCGGGACAGGTTTTAACCTGTCCTCCACTAACTTCCAATGGCGGGACAGGTTTTAACCTGTCCTCCACTAACTTCCAATGG
>CAYSSK010000009.1:3775-58155 GCA_964433645.1 uncultured Desulfofustis sp. | reverse complement strand
ACGCCGAGGCCGCCGAAGACGGCGAAGACCCGGCGGGAGAGGATGGCGCCGACGGTGATCATGAGCAGGTTGATGCAGAGGTAGAAGAATTTGCTAAGCTCGCTGTCGGAGTGTTGCAGCGACAGGCCGCCCCAGAAGGTGAGTACGCCGAACAGGTAGAGCCAGAAGGCGTAATCCTTGCTGTGGCGGGAACGGATGTCGATCCAGAAGGCGAGCAGGGTCATGAGCAGGCCGAACCACAGGGAGACGAGTTTGCGTAGCTCCCAGGTGGTGTCCTCCCGGCCGAAGAGGAAGGGGGTGAGGTCCATGCTCAGGTACCAGAGGGTGACGGCCACCGGCATGATCAGGAACGGCAGGCGGTAGCGGTAGAACAGTGCGGCGCCGGCGGCCAGCGTGGCCAGCTCCATCAGCAGCCAGCTCCAGTCGATATGGGTGTGGTAGTGGCGGTAGGCGCGCCCCTCCTCCGGCCAGAGGCCCAGAGCCGACTGCAGGCCGTAGACGGCGAGCGGCGTGAGCACGACAACGAAGGTCGCGACGATGCCGGCGGGGATGGGGTGGTTGCGGTGCAGCAGGTATTCGGTCAAGATGAGGCCGGCGATACCGTAGGCCAGCGCGATGGCGAGCAGGCCCCAGCCGCCGAAGCGCTCCCAGCCCAGCGTCATGAACAGGGTCATCGCGCCGATGGCGATCAGGCCGCCGAGGTAGTAGAGGATATGGGTGAAACGAAACGTTGGCTGGTCTTTGGCGTGGTCGGAAAGAAAGGCCCAGAGGCGTTCGGCCTGCTCTTCGCCGAGCACGCCCTGTTCGGTGGCCTGCCTGAGCAGGCGGCGGTTAACCTCCATGTATCCCTCCGGTTTGAGCGGGCGGCGCCCTTCTGGCGGGCGGCGGCCGATGATCCGGACCAGGCCTACAGGATCTGGCTGAGAAAGAGCTTGGTCCGGTCGTTTTGCGGGTTGTTGAAGAAAGACTCAGGTTCATTCTCCTCGATGATCTCGCCGTCGTCCATGAACATCACCCGGTGGGCGACGCTCTTGGCAAAGCCCATCTCGTGACTGACGACGATCATCGTCATGCCGTCCTGGGCGAGACTGATCATCACGTCGAGCACCTCCTTGACCATCTCCGGATCAAGGGCCGAGGTCGGCTCGTCGAACAGCATCACGTTGGGCTTCATGCACAGGCTGCGGGCGATGGCGACGCGCTGTTGCTGACCGCCGGAGAGCTGGCCCGGATACTTGAGGGCCTGCTCGCTGATGCGCACCTTCTCCAGGAAATAGCGGGCGGTCTCCTCGGCCTCCCGCTTCGGTGTCTTGCGCACCCAGATCGGTCCCAGCGTCAGGTTCTCGAGCACGGACAGGTGCGGGAAGAGATTGAAGTGCTGGAAGACCATGCCGACCTCGGTGCGGACCTTCTCGATGTTTTTCAGGTCTTTGGTGAGTTCGATGCCGTCGACGACGATGCGGCCCCGCTGGTGCTCCTCGAGGCGGTTGATGCAGCGGATCAGCGTCGATTTACCGGAGCCGGACGGCCCGCAGATAACGATCCGCTCGCCGCGATGGACGGTAAGATTGATATTCTTCAGGACGTGAAAGTCCCCGAACCACTTGTGCATCTCCCCGATCTCGATGATCGGATGGGTGTCGCTGATCGTCTCTGCTCGCATGCCTGCTTCCTTGTCTGCTTCGCGGCGGTTGCCGCGTTGGTGCCGCCGGCCGGTACGGCTACCGGCCGGTATCGAGTTCTTTTTCCAGTTTTCTGCTGTAGTTGGACATCGCAAAACAGCAGATAAAATAAATCAGGGCCACGAAGATATAGGCCTCGGCCGAGTAGCCCATCCACTTCGGGTCGCTGAGCGTGGTCTGGGTGGTCTTCAGCAGGTCGTAGAGGGCGATGATGACCACCAGCGAGGTATCCTTGAAGGCGGAGATCAGGATGCTCACCGACGGTGGAATGACGATTTTCAGGGCCTGGGGCAGGATGATGAGGCGCATCGTCTGAAAATAGTTGAGCCCGAGCGATTCGGCCGCCTCGTACTGGCCGCGGTCGATGCCCTGCAGACCGCCGCGCACCACTTCGGCGATATAGGCGGCGGTAAAGAGGATGATCGCCGCCTGGGCCCGCAGGATCTTGTTGACGGTGACGCCTTCGGGCAAAAACAGCGGGAAAACCACCGACGACATGAACAGCAGGCTGATCAGCGGCACGCCCCGGATCAGCTCGATGTAGACGACGCAGATCGATTTGACCACCGGCATCTCCGACTGGCGGCCGAGCGCCAGCACGACGCCGACCGGGTAGGCGGCGGTCAGGCCGAAGACGGAGAGCAGCAGGGTCAGCGGCAGCCCGCCCCAGTTGGCGCTCTCCACCGCGGTCAGGCCGAACAGGCCGCCCTTGAGCAGCAGGCCCATGGCCAGCAGGCCGGCCAGCCAGAGCCAGGCCAGCGTCTTGTTCCAGCGGCTGCGCTCCCGGCTGTAGAAGAGCAGCGCCACCAGCAGGCCCATGGCCAGCAGCGGCCGCCACTGCAGGTCGTGCGGGTAGAAGCCGAACAGGATGAAACGGATGTTGGCGGTGATCACCGACCAGCAGGCCCCGTCGGTGGCCCGGCACTCCTCGCTGCCGGTCAGCCAGACGCTGTCGATAAAGGCCCACGTAACCGTACCCGGCACGATCAGCCAGAGCAGGTAGAGCACGGCGATGGTCAGCAGGGAGTTGAACCAGCCGTTGAACAGGTTGGCCCTGATCCAGCCGATGACGCCGACCTCGGTGACCGGCGGCTTGATCTCGTCGTGGTGCTGGGCAGCTGTGGTCGATTCCATGGGGACGCTATCGCTCCACCAGCTTGATTTTTTTATTGTACCAGTTCATGAACGCCGACGTGGAGAGGCTGAAGATCAGGTAGACGATCATGATCAGGGCCACGCCCTCGATGGCCTGGCCGGTCTGGTTGATGGTCGTGCCGGCCACCGAGACGAAGTCGGGATAGCCGATGGCCACCGCCAGCGAGCTGTTTTTGGTCAGGTTGAGCATCTGGCTGGTCAGCGGCGGCACGATGACCCGCAGGGCCTGGGGCAGGATGATCAGGTGCATGACCCGCCCCGGCCGCAGGCCGATCGAGGTCGCCGCCTCCTGCTGGCCCTTGCCCACCGACTGGATGCCGGCCCGCACCACCTCGGCGACAAAGGCCGCCGTGTAGAGCACCAGGCCGAGCAGCAGGGCGGTGAACTCCGGGCTGATGGTTATGCCGCCCTTGAAGTTGAAGCCGCTGAGCACCGGCACGTTCATCTCGGTCGGCGCGCCGCCGAGCCACCAGGCGAGAGCCGGGACGCAGAGCAGCAGCGCCAGCGAGGCGCTGAGCAGCGGGAAAGTCCTGCCGCTCGCCTCCTGTCGCTTGATCGCCCAGCGCCGCAGAAACCAGACGCCGATGCAACTCAGCACGAAGGCGCCGGCGGCGTAGCCGAAGGCCGGATGGTAGTGCGGTACTCCGAAAATCATGCCGCGGTTGCAGAGAAAGACGCCGGGCAGCAGGTCCAGCGCCTGACGCGGGCCCGGCAGGATCTCGTAGAAAAAGGCGTACCAGAAAAAAAGCTGGAGCAGCACCGGGATATCCTGGAACACCTCGATATAGGCACCCGCCAGCTTGGAGAGCAGCCAGTTGGTACTGAGCCGGGCGATGCCGAGGATGGTGCCGAGCACCACGGTCAGTATGATGCCGATGAACGAGACGATCAGGGTATTGAGAAAGCCGACGAGCAGGGCCTTGCCGTAGGAATCGGCGGCCGAGTAGTCGATCAGCGACTCGCCGATCTCGAAGGCGGCCTCTTTCTCGATGAACTCGAAGCCGGTGGAGATCGACTGCCGCTCGAGGTTGATCAGCGTGTTGTTGATCAGGTAATAGCCGAGCAGCGCCACGCCGGCCATGGTGACCAACTGGTAGAGGATGGAGCGCTTGGTGGGATCGCGCAAAAAAGGGATCTTTTCCGGAGCCGTCGTCGCCTGCATAGCCGCTTCCGGGCGCTGCCCGGGAACGGGGCCCCAGGCAGCGTCGAAAAGATGAAACCTCGGAAAAAGTCCGCGGCTACTTGAGCGGCGGCGAGTACATCAAGCCGCCGTCGGTCCACAGCGCGTTGAGGCCGCGCTCGAGCATCAGCGGCGTGTCGACGCCGACGTTGCGCTCGAAGACCTCGCCGTAGTTGCCGACCTGCTTGATGATATTGTAGGCCCAGTTCTCCTCCAGGCCGAGGGCCTTGCCGTTGCCGGGCGAGACGCCGAGGAAGCGTTGTATCTTGGGATCGGTGCTGTTCATCATCTCATCGATATTGGCCGAGGTGATTCCGAGCTCTTCGGCCTCGATCATCGCCAGCACCGAATAGTTGACGATATCCATCCACTGGTCGTCGCCGTGCCGTACCGCCGGGGCCAGCGGCTCTTTCGAGATGATCTCCGGCAGGATCTTGTAATCCGCCGGGTTCGGGGCGACGGCACGGATACCGGCGAGCTGGGAGGCGTCCGAGGTCATGCAGTCGCAGCGGCCGGCGAAGAAGGCCTTGGACAGCTCGGCGGTGCTCTCGATGACGACCGGGTTCATGTTCATCTTCTGGACCCGGAAGTAATCGGCGACATTTTGTTCGGTGGTGGTGCCGGGCAGCACGCAGACCGAGGCACCGTCCAGTTCCGTGGCGCTCTCGACGCCGAGCGCCTTGGGCACGAGGAAGCCCTGGCCGTCGTAGTAGTTGACCTGGACGAAGTTGAGGCCGAGATCGGTATCGCGGCCCAGGGTCTGGGTGGCGTTGCGGGTCAGCACGTCGATTTCGCCGGACTGCAGCGCGGTGAAACGGGTTTTGGCGGTCAGCGGGGTGTACTTGACCTTGTCGGCATCGCCGAAGACGGCGGCGGCGACGGCCCGGGCCGTATCGACGTCGAGGCCACGCCACACTCCCTTTTCATCCGGCTTGGCGAAACCGAACAGGTCGCCGTTGACGCCGGCCTGGATAAAGCCCTTGGCCTTGACGTCATCAAGGGTTCCCGCCATGGCCACTGAGGTGGCCAGGCAGAGAGACGCTGCCATGACCGGGATCGTCCGCATCAAGTGTTTCATCGAAGCCCTCCTTGTGATTGGAAAAGAGTTCCAGACGTGTCGCGACCGTCACCGACGGCCGCCCTGCACTACGGTGTCGAACCGGCACCAGGCCGATGACATGATAACCGGCAAGAATCCCCCCTGCACTGCGTTGTTATCGCAAGAATTTCCGCTGCTGTCAAGCTGTTTGACTCCGTCCGCCGGTCATGCGGCGGCAGCGGCGACGCCTCTGGTGAGCGAGCGCTCGACCGGGACGGGCTCAGCGGGCAAAATAATCCTTGAACTCCGCTTCGACCTGAGAGAAGCGGATAGCAAAACCGAGTCCCTCGAATTTCTCGGTGATCAGCTTCATCGTGTTGACGCCGAGCACCTCGCCCTGTTCGTTGACCAGTGGGCCGCCGGAGTTGCCGGGATAGATCTGGGCATCGGTCTGGATATAGCCGTCACGCAGGCCGGAAATGACCCCGGCGGTCACCGAGTTGTTGAGCTGCAACGGCGAACCGATGGCGTAGACGGTCCGGCCGTAGGCGATCTGATCGGCCGGGGCGGGCCGCAGATAAGGAGTGACGAAGCCGTTGAGCTTGAGCAAAGCCAGGTCAAACGTGTCGCTGACCCGGTAGAGCAGCGCCGAGCGCTCGCTGCCGTCGGCGAGGGTCACCGGGAACCGCGATTGCCGGGCCAGCTGCTCGTTGGCGGTGCGCCAGCCGTCGCGCTGCCGGCGGAATTCGCGGTTTTTCTCTTGGTATTCCTTTTTTCTGGCCAGATGCTCCCGCCGCCAGGTCTGCAGCGTCTTGGCCCGCTCCCGCAGGCTCTGTTCGGCCTCGCGCCGCCACTGCGGGTCGAGACGGCTGCCCAACTCGTCGATCCGTCGCTGCACCAGGCGGCGGTCCTGCTCCAGTTTTCGCTCGTAGGCGGACAGCCGCTCCTCGTCCTGCTGCAGCGAAGCCCGCCAGCGTTTGAGCCTGCTTTCCGCCTCGCCGAGCTTGTCTTCGACCTGGCGATTGTTCTGCTCGCTGCCGCGGACCACATGGCGGTTGGTGACGATCAGCCCCTGGTCGTTGACAAAGAAGCCCGAGCCGGAGCCGGCCTCGGTCGTGATCGAGACCACCGCGTGATTGGCCCGCTCCAGTGGCGACTGGGCCGGCAGTGCGGCGGCGAGGCCGGCGGCCAGATCCTTGCCGGCCGGCGGCGGGCCGGCCGGCGGCGCGTCGGCGGGCGCCCGGCTACCGCCGGCCGGTGGTCCGTCGACATCATATCTGATCTCGGCGACGTCACCGATATCGATGGTGATCATGCCGCCGAACTGCTCATAGCTGACCTGACCGCCGCTACGATCGATCACCTCGGTAGTGATGACGGCGCCGTTTTTCAGATGAATTTCGTGGGCACCCCAGACGCCGCCGGCGCACAGCAGCACCAACGGGAAAATCGGAAGGAAGAGGCGAAAAAGTCTCATAACAGGCTGTCAGCGGCTCTCCGGACCGGCACGAGGAAAGCAAACCGGTCGGGTTTGTTATGAAATAAAACAAAGAAACTATAAAAGCATTTTCACCAACACAAAACCACCGATGAGCAACACCATGAAGACAACGGACAGGATATTGAAATACCTGTCGATAAAATGTTTGACCGGAGCTCCGAATTTCCAGATAAAAGCGGCCACCAGGAAAAAGCGGGCGGCCCGGGAGAGGGCCGAGACCACGACAAAGGTGGCCAGGTCGAGCTTGAAGGCGCCGGCGGTGATGGTGAAGAGCTTGTAGGGTAGCGGGGTGAAACCGGCCGCCCCGACGGCCCAGGCATCATAGGCGCGGTAGAGGTCCTGGACACGGAGATACTTGTCCTCGAAGCCGTACCAGGTAATGATCTGCTGACCGATCGAGTCCATGAACCAGAAACCGAGCCCGTAGCCGAGTGCCCCGCCGAGCACCGAGCCGGCCGCGCAGACCGCGGCGAAGAAAAAGGAGCGGGACGGCGCCGCGATGCACATCGCGATGAGAAAGACATCGGGTGGAATCGGAAAGAAGGAGGATTCGACGAAGGCGATGATAAACAGCGCCCAGACCCCGTAGGGCCCGGCAATCCACGCCATGCAGATATCGTAGAGCCGTTTGAGCGGGCCGCCGGCCAGTTTCACCGTCGTTTCACCCGTACCGATCTTACCAGCCATGTTTCCCCACCAGGTCGACAAAACGCACCCGTTCAAGATCGCTGATCTGCCTGCCTTTTTCAGTTAGTTTCACGAGTTTCAAGGTCTGCAGATACTGGTCGCCGACCGGAATAACGAGCCGGCCCCGCTCGCCCAGCTGCTCGACCAGCGGCTCCGGGATCGACGGGCCGCCGGCGGTGACGATAATGGCGTCAAACGGGCCGCATTCCGGCCAGCCGAGGGTGCCGTCATCGAGTTTTGAGACGATGTTGTAATACTTGAGTTGATCGAAGACCTTGCGGGCCACGGCGAGCAACGAGTTGATCCGCTCGACGGTGCAGACTTTCTGGCAGAGCCGGGACAGGACGGCTGCCTGGTAACCGGAGCCGGTGCCGATCTCGAGGACCTGCTCGTGGCCCTGCAGGCCGAGGGCCTGGGTCATACTGGCGACGATATAGGGCTGGGAGATGGTCTGGCCGGCGGCGATCGGCAGCGGAAAGTCGCCGTAGGCCCTGGACTGCAGCGCGTCGTCGACAAACAGGTGCCGGGGCACGGTGCGCATCGCCTCGAGGACCCGCGGGTCGCTGATGCCGCGCGGGATCAGTTGTTCCTGCACCATCCGCTCGCGGACGGTGGCAAATCGGTCAATCACTCTCGTTTCTCTTGCCAGTCAAAGTCTTTCGACCAGTCGAACTCGTCATCATCAAAGGAGTTGAAGCGGCAATCAACGACGCTGTCCCCTTCAAAGGTGACGATGATCTGTTCGTAGCCCTTGGCATTGAAGAGATCGCCCAGGTACGGAGCCTGCTGCAGAGGCGACTGCCGCTCCTCGTAATAGACCCAACGCTCGGCCGTGGCGGAAATAGTCTGCCGGGAATCGGGATCGCCGAGATAGGTCAGGACCTCGTCTTTGGTCGATACGCCCGGCTGGATCAACGCCGCATCGGAGGCCAGGTGCCGGACAGGGCTGCTGCTGCAGGCGCCGAGAAAAACTATCAGGGTCAGGCAGACAAGCGTTCTTGCACAAAAGGTCATGATTCTCTCCGAAGTCGGTCTTCCTCGTCATCCCGGCTTGCGCGAGACCCGGCCGCCTATACCACCGGCCGCGTCAAAGCGGGGAGCACTGTTGCTCTATAGCCTGTGATCCCCGTTTTTTCAATGGTTAAGTGGGCGGGGCGTCGTGACGGCCGCGGCCCCGCCTGTGGGCAGGGACCACTCAGCCGGCCACTTTGCCGAGGATGCGGTAGTTGCGGGCGACCATCTCCAGCGGATCGACCATCAGCCCGGCCTGGATCATCGCGTTGTCGTGGATCTGATGGGCGATCTCCGCGGCAAACGTCTCGTCTTCCTTGACCAGCTCGGCCAGTCTGCGGATCAGCGGATTGGCCGGGTTGATCTCCAGATTCTTCTTGCCGATCTCCGGCTTGAGGCCCTTTTCGAACTTGCCGGCGGCCATGATCCGCTCCATCGACGAGGTCATGAAGCCGTCCGGGTTGACGATGAGAGCCGGGGCATCGACGAGGCGCTTGGAAACGCTGACCTCGGCGACCTGTTCCTGGAGCGTCTCCTTGAGCCAGCTTACCAACTCCCCGGCCGCTTTGTCGTCGAGCGGCGTCTCGGCCTGGTCCTCGCTCTCGCTCGGTGTTTTATCATCATCGCCCAGCGAGATGTCCGCCTTGTCCGCCGAAACCAGTTTCTTGCCCTCGAATTCACCGAGATAGCTGAGCACGAAGTCGTCGATCGGCTCCATCGTATAGATCAGCTCGACGTCTTTCTTGCGGAACATCTCGATATACGGCCCGGCCTCGATCGCCGCCCGGTTCGGACCGTTGATGTAGTAGATCTCCTGCTGGTCGGGATGCATGCGCAGCAGGTAGTCGGACAGGCTGACCGGGGTACCGTCCGCCGACTTGGAGGTCTCGAAGCGCATCAGTTTGCCGAGTTCGGTGCGGTACTCGAAATCGTTCGTTATCCCTTCCTTGAGGTAGATGCCAAAGGTTTCCCAGAATTCCAGGTAGGCCGCCTCGTCTTTTTTCGCCTCATCCTCGAGGAACTTGAGGAACCGTTTGCTGATCACCCGCCGAATCTTGGCGACCAGCGCGTTGTCCTGCAGGGCCTGGCGGGAGATATTGAGCGGCAGGTCCTCGCTGTCGATGACGCCTTTGAGAAAGCGCAGCCATTCCGGCAGGATGTTCTCCGAATGCTGATCGATCAGGATGCGCTGACAATAGAGATTGACACCCGGGCTGATCTTGCCGAACCCCATGATCTCCAGGTTCTCTTTGGGCACGAACAGCAACGCGTTGATGGCCAGCGGCGCATCGGTGGAGAAGTGCAGGCGGAACATCGGCTCGTCAACGGCATTGGCGATGAACTTGTAGAACTCCACGTATTCCTCGTCGGTGATTTCCGAACGGCTGCGCGCCCACAGGGCCTGGACGGTGTTGACCGTTTCCCCTTCGAGCTTGATCGGAAACGGGACGAACGAGCTGTACTGCTTGATGACCGATTCCACCTTCCACTTTTTCGCGTAATCCTCACACCCTTCCTTCAACTCGACAATCACCTTGGTACCGCGGTGCAAACCCGGGCATTCGGCCACGGTGAAGGTGCCGGTGCCGTCGGACACCCATTCATAGCCCTCGCTGCCGTCCCAGGAACGGCTGCGCACCCGGACCGTCGCGCCGGCCATGAAGGCGCTGTAGAAGCCGACGCCGAACTGGCCGATCAGGCTGACATCCTGGCGGGCCGCTTCGGCGAGTTGGGTCAGGAAGGTATTGGAGCCGGAATGGGCGATGGTACCGAGGTTGGCCAACAGCTCATCCTTGGTCATGCCGATGCCGGTATCGGTGATGGTCAGCTGGTTTTTCTTCTCGTCAAGATCGATGGTGATCTCCAGCGGCACATGGGCGTCGAAGAGTTCCTCTTCGCCGTGGGTCAGGCTTTCGTGCCGATATTTTTCCAACGCGTCGGCGGCGTTGGAGATCAACTCGCGGATGAAGATGTCGCGCTCGGTGTAGAGCGAGTTGATGACGATATCGAGAAGTTTTTTTGTTTCCGCCTGAAATTCATGGGTCGTGGTTGCTGCTGTCATGGTGCTTCCTCTTGCGCAATGGGTTACTGGCTGGCTTGAAAAAATCTTCTTACTCTTGTACGGAAAACCGCTTTTCCAAAACAGCCGACAAAAACGAAGATTCGGGTCGCCGACCGGGCCGAGGCGCGCCCCGGCGCCTCGAGGCACCGCCGGAACGAATTGTAGCCTGTTGAAAATACAAGCCTAGTTATCCTGAACCGCAGCTGCCGCCGGCCGAACAATCCTTGCTTTTTTCTCTGAAGTCGGCGAAAATGTTAACCATCGACGGCAGGCTGTCAAGGCCGCCGCCCCGCCCGCCGGACCATCATCAGAGAGGAGGGATGTCATGAAAATCATTGCCGTCGGCGATATCCATATGGCCACCGAGGCGCTAGCACGGATTGATGGAATCGCCACTGTCGATCTGGTCATTATCAACGGCGATCTGACCAATTTCGGCGGGACGCACGAGGCGAAACAGGTGCTCGACGAGGTACTGAGCGTCAACCAGTCGGTGCTCGCTCAATTCGGTAACCTGGATAAACCGGAGATCAATGACTATCTCGAGGAACTCGGCATCAACCTGCACCGCCAGGCCCGGCTGGTGAACAATCGGGTCTGCCTGATCGGCCTCGGCGGCTCGAACAAGACGCCGTTCGCGACGCCGTCGGAGTTTTCCGAAGAGCAGTTGGCCGCCGGCCTCGACCACGCCTACGAGCAAGCCCGCGGTTTCATCGACCTGGCCGAACCGCTGGAAAAAATCCACATCCCGACGATCCTGGTCAGTCATACCCCGCCGTTCGGCACCGCGGTGGACCGACTCCGCTCCGGCACCCATGTCGGCTCCAGCGCCATCCGCGCCTTTATCGAGGAGCGGCAGCCCGAACTGTGCATCTGCGGACATATCCACGAAGCGATTGGCAGCGACCGGATCGGCCGCACTCCGATCTATAACCCGGGGATGCTCAGCCAGGGCGGCTGGCTGGAGATCGCCATCGACAAGACAACGATCCAGACCACCTTTCATGAACGAACCTAACGATAGCTTCGATACCATCATTGTCGGCGGCGGCATCAGCGGCCTGGTCGTCGCCCACCGGCTCAAGCGGGATTTTCCCGGCCATCGCCTGGTCGTCCTGGAAAAAGAACAGCGGCCCGGCGGGGTGATCAGCTCGTTGAGTGACAACGGCTACCTGGCTGAATGGGGACCGCACGGCTTTCTCGACAATTGCGCCGAGAGCCGCGAGCTGCTCCGCGAAACCGGGCTCGACAAAGAATCAGTCGCCGCCTCGCTGGCCACCTTCGTACGTTACGTCTGCATCAACGGCCGGCTGATGATGATTCCGCAATCGCCGCTGAAAATCCTCAAGGCACCGCTGATCCCGTTTGTCGACAAGATCAGGGTCCTCGGCGATTTGTTCAAAGAGCCGCTGGATGGCGAACCGACCGTGGCCAAATGGGCCGACTACCGCTTCGGCCGCGCCCTGCTGCCCTATGTCGATGCGGTCTTCACCGGGACCTATGCCGGTGATTACAACGAGCTGCGCATCGACGCGGTGATGCCGGGCGTCCGCGAACTCGAGCGCCGCCACGGCTCGGTGATCCGCGGTGCTATCGCCAAGGCGCGGGCGGCCCGGAAAGAGAAACCGCGCGGCGAAAAACTGACGATGCCGGCGATGACCAGTTTCCCCGGCGGCATGCAGCGATTGCCCGAGCGGCTGGCCGAACCGCTGAGCGCTGCCGGGGAACTGCGCTGCGAACAGCAGGTCGTCGGCCTGGAACGGCGGGACAGCGGCTGGACGGTGCAGACGCCGACGCAGCGGCTATCCGCCGCCAACCTGGTGCTGGCCCTACCGATCAACGGTGCCCTGCCCCTGCTGGCCGATATCGACCCGGCCCTGGCCGCCCTGAGCGTACCGGAGGCACGGCTGGCGACCGTCGTCTTCGGTTTTGCCGATGGAGAGCTGCCGCCGGGGTTCGGCTACCTGATCCCGGAAGTCGAGCAGCGTTTTACCCTCGGCACGCTCTTTTCCTCGAACATGTTTCCGAACCGGGCGCCTGCCGGCCACCTCGTCTTCGAGACCCTGGTCGGCGGACGACGGCACCCGGAACGGTTGGAACTCGACGACGAGACGCTCATCGAGCGGTCCCTGGCCGACGTGCGCGGCCTGTTGCCGCTGCCGCCGACGCCGAGCTATGCCAGGGTACTGCGACCGCTCGGCGGGATCCCCCAACTGGAGGGTGGCTATCTCGCTCTTTTGCAGCGGCGCAACGAATTGGTGAAAAGGCAGCGAGGCCTGTTTATCTGCGGTTTCGGCTGGGAGGGGATCGGCCTGAACGACATGATCAAGACGGCCACCGCGCTGGCCGGCAGGGTCGGCGGCGGCACGTCCCAGACCCAGGATCAGGCCGAAGTGAAGAAGGTCTATTTTTAAACGGCGGTCCCGGCGCAGCCGACTAGAGCTGGCGAACCTTGTTGCTGAGCAGATCAAGCTGGGCGGAGACCGAATTGTCACGCCGGCTCAGTCCGGTAATTACCTTGATGGCATGCATCACCGTGGAATGGTCGCGGTTGAAGACCTTACCGATATCGGCCAGGGTCTCTTCGGTGTGCTTCCGGCTGAGATACATCGCCACCTGTCGCGGGAAAGCGATGCTCTTCTTGCGCGACCGGGACTGCAGATCGGCCGGGCTGACCTTGAATTGCCGGCCGACCAACTCGCAGATCGCCTGGGCGGACAGGGAGCGCGGGGAGCCGATCAGGAAACGGACCACATCTTCGACGAGGCGATCGTCAATCCGGCCCTGCTGCAGCGCCGCCCGGGCACTGATGGCGATAATCGCCGATTCGATTCTTCTAACATCTCCTTTTACATGGTGGGCGAGATAGTCGACATAGGGTTCGGCCAATTCGATTTTCTGCTGCTGCGCCTTGCGCCGGATAATGCGATGGCGGGTGTCGAGATCGGGTTTCTGGATGCAGGTGATGAGCCCCGACGACATCCGTGAACGGAAATCGTCATCTATACCGATCAGATCGCGCGGCGATTTGTCGGCGGTCATCACCACGCGCTTGCCCAATTTGATCAACGTATCGAGCACTTCGTTGAGTTCCTGCTGGGTTTTCTTTTTGCCGGTCAGGCTCTGGACATCCTCGACCAGCAGGATGTCACACTGGTCGTGATACTTGCGCTTGAAGACGTCCATCGCGTTGGACTTGAGATTGTGCACCATTTCCGCGGCGAATTGCTGAGCGGTCAGATATTGCAGACGGGCCAGCGGCGAGGCGCCAAGAATCTGATGGGCAATGGCATGGGTCAGGTGGGTCTTGCCAAGCCCGGTGGTACTGTTAATATAGAGGCACGGCCCGATGGTGTCTTCCAGCCGGGACATCGAGCGGCAGGCGGACTGCGCCAGCATATTGCTTTCGCCCACCATGAAATCGTCGAAGGTATAGCGCGGATGGAGCGCCCGCACCGATGACGGGCCTTCCGGCAGCGACGGCAGCCGCAATTGCAGCGGTTCCGAACGCTCGGCCGGCGCCCGGCAGGCGCCGTTGATCCGTACCGTCTCGATACCGGCATCGATCTCGGCAACCACCGTGCTGATCAATTCGAGATAATTCTGGGTAATGTAGGCACCGAAGTAGCGATCCGGGCAGGCGAGGCTGAGACATGAACCGTTCCGTTTCTGCATCGTCACCGGTTCGATCCATAAGCTATACACGTTGTCTGAAAGGATGCCCTGTAATCTCTCTTTCGCTCGATCCCAGATTTCCATTATATCATAAGCTCGAAATTAGTTGATTATGAGCTGTATGAACCCGTCCTGCCGGATACAGACCTATCCAACACCTCTGGCAGGTTCACCGAAACCTCACACAATGTAAAAACTCAAGAAGGGACGCCCTCAGATCATCTTCTCTCCGGAAAGATGGTCGGGCGGACAGCATGTATGGTTCTTGATAAACTTCATTTTCCCGCTTTGGTCAAAGACGATCTGTAGAGATTTTTCCAGCAGGCTGGCGTGTTATCAGCAATCCTCCGCAAGGCCCTGAGGCAAAGGCCTCGGATCTGACGATCAGTTTTTCTGCTTGTTTACACGGGATTTCATGGCACCGGTTGTTTTCAACGTTATCCTAACATTTTAGTAATTTCGAAAGAAAGTTATCAACAACAGTAGAGATTGATTAAATTCAACGAAACAAGAAATAAATAAAAATAACTAAATATTTATTAATTTTTCTCGAACCTCAACCTAAGTGGTCTCAATACCGTTGTAGTTTTTCCCTTTCAGCCGGCAGCCGATTTTTGGGACGGTGTATCCCGTGGCGGCGCCGCGCGATTCACCGCCGCAACCCGCGCCACGGTCCAGACATGAACCCGCGCCGCGCCCGCGGCCTTCAGTGTTTTGGAGCACTCGGCAAGCGTCGTGCCGGTCGTATAGATATCGTCAACGACCAGTACGGTGCGTCCCCGAATCGCGCCGGGTCGGGTTACGGCAAAGGCTCCTCTGAGATTTCTGCGGCGCTGGGTGCCGTCAAGGCCGGTCTGGGGGATCGTTTTTTTCCGTCGGACCAGCAGGTCGACAACGATTTTGTCGCGTTCTGCCGGAAAAAAGCGGCAGGCCAGAACGAGTGACTGGTTCAGGCCCCTGGTCTGGAGCCGGGATCGATGGAGCGGCACCGGGATGATCAGATCGCAGCTGATCGGTCCCGGGGAGCCGAGTCCGGACAGCACCCGGGCGGCTGCCGTATCGCCGTGGAACTTCAGCCGATGCAGCAGAGTGCTGACCGGCGGTCCATAGCAGACCAGCGAGCGGGCACTGTCGAACGGGGGAGGTCTTTGCAAGCAGTCTCCACACAGCCGCTCGGCGGGCCCCACCACAGCCGCCAACGGCTGTCCGCAGCGGCGGCAACACGGGCCGGAGAGCGGCGTCACCTGGTCGCGGCAGCTGCGGCAGAGCTGCCATCCGGGATGACGTGGCCGGCCGAGTTGACACGCATGGCAGCGCGGTGGAAAGAGAAGCGCCAGCACACCATTGGCGAACTTGCGCCAGAGCGGGCGTTGCAGAGATGCTGTCATGACGGTGAACTCATCAGTAATATCTGAGAGAAAGGTGATGTCCGCTTTGCATTTTGCCGCAAACATGGCATAATGGACAGAATTTTTACCTGTTTTCTTTGAAACACCCATTCAACTATCTGTTTTTAAACAGCAATCTGCCACCGGCAGCCAGACGTCTCTTGCGTAAAGGATATCCCATGTTCAACTCAAGGAACACGTCGACCCGACCGGCTCGCTCTCGTCGGGTCCGGTTTTTCCCCGTCGCACTCCTGTTAGTGATTGCCGTTCTGTGCCACCACCATCCCGGACACGCTGCCGAGCAAAACACCGCCTTTTTGCCGCTGCATATCGTCGCCCCGCAGGTGGACGAAGGTTTTGCCGCCCGCCTCGACGATGAGTTGGCCACAGCGCTCGCCGCCAATGATGTGCAGATGGTCGAGCGCAGCGAGGCTGGACAACTCGTCGATTATCGCCGGTGGCCGCCCGCCGCGGACGTGCTCGAGACCGTCGCCGAACGGACCGGTTTCGCCAATGTCGCCGCCGGCACGGCGACGGTTATCGGCAACCGGATCAGCATCGACATCAAGGTCTTCGACCTGCTCAACCCAGCAAACCCCCGTTATTTCTTCCAGGAGGCAGCGTCGATCACCGACCTCTCGTCCGCCGTCGCCGATGTCGTCGGCCAAGTGGTGGCCTATACCGAACGATCCCGCTTTATCGCCTCGATCGCTCTGGAGGGCAACGAGATCATCGATACCGGCGCCATCCTGCGGAAAATCAGCAGTACGGCGGGCGATCCGTACGACCCGGCAGCCTTGCGTGAAGATTTGAAGGCGATTTATGCCATGGGCTTTTTCGATGATGTCCAGATCGACGTTACCGACAGCCAGCAGGGCAAGAAGGTAATCTTTCGGGTCGTTGAAAAGCCGACCGTCAGCTCCATCACCTTTACCGGGCTGGCCGAATTGGAAGAAAAAGACATCCGGGAGGTCGTCACGATCAAGCAGAACACGATCCTCAATCCGACCGGGGTCAACGCCGCCGCCGAAGCGATCAAGGCCCTGTACAAGACGGAGGGTTTCTATAACACCGACGTCACCGCCGACATCACCTACCCGACACCGTCGACCGCGGCCGTTACCTTCGACATCGACGAAGGGGAGAAGATCTTCATCAAGGAGATCAACTTCCAGGGCAACAACAGCTTTGACGACGACGATCTCGAAGATGTGCTGGAGACGACCACCAAGGGCTGGTTTTCCTGGCTGACCGATTCCGGCCTGCTCAACCGGGACATCCTCAGCCAGGATGCGGCACGCATCATTGCCTTTTATCATAACAACGGCTTCCTCGAGGCGCGGGTGGGCGAACCGATCGTCTCCCAAGAAGGCAAATGGCTCTATGTCACCTTCGTTATCGAAGAAGGCCCCCGCTTCAAAGTCGGAACCGTCGATCTCACCGGTGATCTGATCACCGATGAGCGGACCCTGCTCGAGTTGCTGTCCATCAGGGATGAGGAGTTCCTGAGTCGAAAAACGCTGCGCGACGATATCATCAAGATTACCGACTACTATTCGGAATTCGGTTATGCCTTTGCCGAAGTCCGACCGGACATCAATAAATCCGCCGGCGGCGGCCGTGTCGATATTACCCTCAACATCTATCGCGGTGATCTGGTCTATATCAACCGCGTTATCATCAAAGGCAATTCGCGCACCCGCGACAATGTCATTCGCCGCGATATCCAGGTCACCGAAGGTGGCGTGTTCAACACCAAAGAGCTGCGGGCAACCAGCCAGAAACTGCAACGCCTCGACTTTTTCGAGGAAATCAATGTCAATCCGGAACCGACCCTGGAGCCGGACAAGATGAATATCGTTGTCGATGTCACCGAGAAAAGTACCGGCCAGTTCAGCATCGGGGCCGGCTATTCATCGGTCGACGATGTCATCGTCATGGGCGAGATCTCGGAAAACAATCTCTTTGGTCGCGGCCACCGGCTGGCGCTCAGCGCCAATCTCGGCGGCAGCAGCAGCCGCTACAACCTGAGCTGGACCAACCCGCGCCTCAACGATACCCAGATCTCCATGGGCATCGATCTGTTCGACTGGGAGCGCGAGTTCGACGACTACACGAAGGAGTCGATCGGCGGCGCGTTGCGTTTCGGCCACCCGCTCTGGGAACATTGGCGGATGTACGAGAGTTATGGTTATTCCGACTCGACACTGACCGATGTCAGCGACGATGCCTCTTTTATCATCAGAGAGTCGCAAAATGTTCCGGTGACCAGCTCCGTTCGCGTCGCCTTCATCCGCGATACCCGCGACCGGCTGTTCGGCGCCACCGAGGGCTCCCGGAATTCCATCGCCATCGAGTACGCCGGCGGGCCGCTGGCCGGCGATGCGCAGTTTACCGCCGTCGAGTTGGAATCGAGCTGGTATTTCCCGGCCCCGTTTGGCACCATCTTCCACCTCGTCGGCTCGGTCGGCCAGGTCTGGGAGAATGAGACCGACAAGCTACCGGTCTACGAGCGTTTCTATCTCGGCGGCATCAACACCATCCGCGGCTACAAATACGGCAAGGTCAGCCCGATCGATCCGGAAACCGGTGACCGGATCGGCGGTGATCGCATGTGGTATGTCAATACCGAGATCGTTGTCCCCGTTTTCAAGGAGCAAGGCGTTTTCGGCGTCGTCTTCTTCGACATCGGCGACTCGATGGCCGAAGACGAGGAGTTGACCACCAACGACATCGCCAAGGCAACCGGACTCGAATTCCGCTGGCTTTCGCCGATCGGACCGTTTCGCCTGGTCTGGGGGTACAACCTCGATCCCAAAAACGACGAACCGGAGTCGGTCTGGGATTTCAGCATCGGGGGACAGTTCTGATCAGGCCCGCCGCGTCGTTCCTGCCTGAATCGGCCGACTGCACAAACCGTGCAGTCGGCACTTTTTTTCCATGGCTCAAACAGATCCTTTCATAGGTGAAGGCACGACGCTGGTCGCCGGACTGCGCGGTTCCAGCCCGGCCTGGTTTGCCGCGGCCCGCTCGGCCACACAGCCGCTGTGCTGCATTCTGCCCGACGAGCAGCTGGTCGCCGCCTTCGAACAGGATCTGACGCTGTTTACTAACCGGCCGGTGCTGCCCTTCCCCGGCTACGAGATCCCGCCGTATACGCCACTGTCACCGGACCAGCAGACCACCGCGGCCCGGCTGTCGGCGCTGTACCGCAGCCTTGAAAGCGAGTCATCGTTCATCCTGGTTATCTCCATCGAGGCGCTGCTCCGGCGGGTGATGCCCAAAGGTGCTCTGCTCCAGCGGGCCCAATTGCTGATGACCGGGGAGTCCTTCGATCTGCCGACTCTGCGCGCCGACCTGGTGGCCATGGGCTACGAACATACCTCGCTGGTGCGCGGCTACGGCGATTTTTCCATCCGCGGCGGGGTCGTCGACATCTTCCCGCCCCCGTTTCCACTGCCGGACAACGAGATCCACGACAGCCCGCTGCGTCTCGATTTCTTCGGCGACACCATCGAGTCCATCCGGCCGTTCAACCCCGTCAGCCAACGCTCTTTCGACTCCCTCGAGGAAGCGGTCATCCTGCCGGTCAGTGATATCCTGCTTGAAGCCCGGACACCGGGCAGCCTGCAACCGCTGCTGACGGCCATCCGCCGGCGCGGTGAGGATCTCGGTTGGAGTGCCGAGCAAACCAAGGAACTCACCGACCGGCTCCAGGCCGGACTGCGCTTTGCCGGCATCGAAAATTTCCTGCCGCTGTTCTACGGCTCGCATCGACCGGCAACAGTGCTTGATTATCTTCCCGACGATACCGTCCTGATCATGATCGAGCCGGAAACACTGGCTCGGCAGGCGCGGCTGGTCGAGGAACGGATCGATGCCAATTACGGCGAGGCGCGCCGAAACGAGCAGCCGGCCCTGGAGCCGGAGGAGCTGTTCGTGCCGGCTGCCGTTCTGGCGCAGCAATTGACCTGTTTTCAGCGTTTTGCCATCACCGACTTCAGTCTTCCCGATCAACCGGTGGTGCAGATCACCACCACCGGCCACCAACTGCTCAAGCAGGAAATCTCCCTGCATCGAAAAACCCACGGCCTGCTCGCCCCCCTCGCCGACCAGATCCGCGGCTGGCAGGAGGCCGGGGACCAGGTGATCATCTGCTGCCGGTCCCAACTCCGGCAGAAGACCCTGGCCGAGATGTTGTCGCGTTTTTCCTTCAGCCTCCAGCCGCTGCCGGCACCGCTCGACCTTGTTGCCCTGGCGCCGAGCGGCGACCGTGAGCCCCCCCTCTACCTGTGCGACAGCCCGCTGAACAAAGGTTTCAGCCTGCCGGAGCAGCGCTTTCACCTGCTGTCGGAAAGCGAGCTGTTCGGCGAAATGCGCCTCGGCGGTAAAAAGCGGCGCAGCCGGGCTGCCGTGGAATCCCTCAATTTCACGGAACTGCAGCAAGGAGACATCGTCGTTCACCGAGAACACGGGCTCGGCACCTATCGCGGCCTGGTAACCATGGACCTGCAGGGCATCACCAACGACTTCATGCTCATCGAGTATCGCGACGGCGACAAACTCTACCTGCCCGTCGACCGGCTCGGCCTGGTCAGTCGCTACGAAGGTCTTTCGGACAAACCGCCGAAAATCGACAAACTCGGCGCCCAGTCCTGGAAATCGACCAAAAAGAAAGTTTCTGAAGAGGTCTGGAAAGTCGCCCAGGAATTGCTCGATATCTATGCAGCCAGAGCGATGCGTAGCGGCCGCTCGTTCTCACCGCCCGGCAGTTTCTATCAGGAACTGGAAGAGTCCTTTGCTTTCGACGAGACCCCCGGGCAATACCGGGCCATCAACGAGACCATTGATGACCTGACCTCGGACAAGCCGATGGATCGGCTGATTTGCGGCGATGTCGGCTACGGCAAGACCGAAGTCGCCATCCGGGCCGCCTTCAAGGTGGTCGAAGACGGCTGCCAGGCGGCGATCCTGGTGCCGACCACGGTCCTGGCCGAGCAACACGCAAAAACCTTTGGCGAGCGACTCAAGGATTTCCCGGTGCGTATCGAATGCCTCAACCGCTTCCGCTCGCGCCAGCAGCAGCGGGTGATTCTCACCGACCTGGCGGCCGGCCGGGTCGATATCGTCATCGGCACCCATCGCCTGCTCTCCAAAGATGTCCGGTTTGCCAATCTCGGCCTGCTCATTGTCGACGAGGAACATCGCTTCGGCGTGTCCCACAAGGAAAAGATCAAAAAGATCAAGGCGGAAGTCGACGTGTTGACCCTGACCGCCACACCGATCCCGCGCACCCTGCAATTGTCCCTGCTCGGCATCCGCGATCTCTCACTAATCTCCACGCCACCGGAACACCGCCGGCCAATCAAGACCTTCGTCGCCCGTTACGACGATCTGGTCATCAAGGAGGCGGTCAGCCGGGAGTTGCTGCGCGGCGGCCAGATCTTCATCGTCCACAACCGGGTCAAATCGATTCACCGCATGGCGGCAACGGTCCAGAAACTCGTACCCGAAGCCCGTATTGCCGTGGCCCACGGCCAGATGGTCGGCACGGAGCTGGAGGACATCATGGTGGCCTTTGTCAACCGCCAAGTGGATGTGCTGATCAGCACCACCATCATCGAGTCCGGGCTTGACATCCCGTCCGCCAACACCATTATCATCAACCGCGCCGACCGTCTCGGCCTGGCCGAAATCTATCAGCTGCGCGGCCGGGTCGGCCGCTCGGCAACGCAATCGTTCGCCTACCTGCTCGTCCCGTCGCTCGATCACCTGTCCAAGGACTCGCGGGAGCGGCTGCGCGCTTTGATGGAGTACAACGAACTCGGCGGCGGTTTCAAGCTGGCCATGTCCGACCTGCAGATCCGCGGCGGCGGCAATCTGCTCGGGGTTTCCCAGAGCGGCCATATCGCTGCCATCGGCTACGATCTCTATCTTGACCTGCTGCAAAAGACCGTGGCCGAACTCAAATCCCGGCAAGACCGCGGGGAAGCACCGCCGGCCATCGACGATCTCGACCCGGAGATCAACCTGCGCATTTCCGCCTATATCCCCGAATCGTATCTGCCCGACATCAGCCAACGCTACCTGATGTATCGACGCATTGCCTCCCTGCTCAGCCACGACCACCCGACGCCGGAGCAATTGCTCGAAGAACTGGACGATCGCTACGGCCGGCCCCCCGAGGAAGTACGCAATCTGTTTCGCCTCGTGGCCGTGAAAAAACGGTTGCTGCCGCTGCGGGTCAACAAACTCGAACACGGCAACGGCGCCCTGGTCTTCTCCTTTCTCGCCGACACGCCGGTGCTGCCCCGGCACCTGCTCGCCTATGTAGAGGAACACCGGCGGCGGACCAGACTATTGCCCGACGGCCGGCTGATCGTCGATCTGCCGGAAAAGAATAACGATTACCTGAACACGACCATTGACAGGATCATCCATGAACTCGGCCGACTTACCCATGACGACAGCACCCCGACCCACCCCTGATCCGCCCGTCGACTGGTCCGCGATCAGCACGGTACTGCTCGATATGGACGGCACCCTGCTTGACAAGCACTTCGACGACTATTTCTGGGAGCACTACGTACCGCACGTCTTTGCCGAAAAAAACGGCCTGGACCATGACCAGACGCGAGCCGCCTTACTGCAACGCTATCGGACGGTGGAAAGCACGCTGCAGTGGTCCGATCTCGATTTCTGGTCTCAGCAGCTGGACCTCGATATTCCGGCGCTCAAGCGCAGCATCGATCACCTGATCGCCGTTCATCCCTATGTTTTTGACTTCCTGGACTTTGTCCGGCAACTCGGGAAAGCGACCTGCCTGGTTACCGCGGCCCACGACAAGACCCTGCGGATCAAACTGGCCAAGACCGAACTTGGCTCGCATTTCGACCGGATCATCTGTGCCGCAGAAATTGGTCTGCCCAAAGAAAGTCCATCCTTCTGGCACCGCCTCGAAGGAGTCCTCGGCTTCCAGCGCACCCGGACACTGCTCGCCGACGACACCGCCAAAGTCTTGCAGGCTGCCCGGCAACACGGCATCGCCCACCTGGTCTTCGTCGCCAAACCGAGTTCACGATCCCCGGTCCGGCACAGCTCCGAGTTTCTCTCGATCACCACCTTCAATGAATTGATGCGCTGACGCCGGCCGAATCCTGCCGCGATCGGCCGCTGCCGTCAAGGCGGGAAAATGGTTTGCCTTGACCGGGCGAATACGGTATCAATAATCACACTGTTACCGGCACGACAGCATCGTGGCAGCAGGGCCGAGGGATCTCGAACTCCGCCGCTCGGTACGTGCCGTCCTTCAACCCGCCAGGTGTTTCATGACTCGTTTGCAATTGCCGCTTCTCGGCGCTGCGGTGCTTCTCTGCTTTCTTGGCCTGACCTCCTGCGCCTCACGCACTCCGAGCGCGCCGGTCCATGCGCTGCCGGCCACCGACAACGCCCGGATCACCCTCGAAGGCCGGCAGATCCCGGACGACTGCACGGTTTTTACCCACCTGCTCGTCACCGTTTCACCGGCGGTCGCCGCCGACCAGACGCGCCAATCGATTCAGCAGTTTGGCGCCGACCACGGCGCCGATCTCATCCTGCTCGGCCTGGCTCGGCAGAGTGGGCTTTCTCCGGACACGCTGACCTTTCGCACTTACGGGCCGCAAACTCCCTACCCGTTTGCGACGGGATGGGCCGGCTGGAAATTCGGGTTCTCCGACTGGAACAAAGGCGGCCCCCTGGTCGATTTCGGTCTCAACCACCTCAGTGGCGGTGAAGCAGTCTTTACCACTCCCGTCGATATCCAAGCCGTGCTGCTCTCCTGTCCGTCAGTGGGCAACGGCAGTTGACAGCCCCCGCCGTCGCCACGCTTGCAGCAGCCCATCGGCCTGGCAGGATTCGTTCGACGGGTGTCAGCGCCGTGGCGCCAGCCGCCGTTTCCGCCGCCAGCGGCGCTTGACTGCCGCCCGGATATCGCCACGACCGCCACCCACCACTACGACCCACCACCCTTAAGCCCGCACCATCTCCTCCCATCCCCGTCGAGTATCACCGCCTAGCCGACCGGGTAGCCAGCCACGGCGAAATGAGCGGCGGTGAAAATCAATTATTTTTATGGTGTTTATCGAATATTGAAACGGAACATTGTTCTTTTATTCTTCTATCGCCTTTGTATTACAAGCATTTTTTAGCCATTTTCCCGCACCTGTCATCTTCAGAAACAGACTTGAAGTATCCGTAAATATTTATTATACGTCTAGTACAGAAACAGGTATCCTTTGCCAGGGAGGGAAAGACAGGAATGTAACAAGCGTAAATCATCGCTTTATCAACCAACCACAAGAGGTGGGAATATGGCCGATTACGACAAAGTGTTTGCTGAAAGCGTACAAAAACCCGAGGCCTTCTGGGCAACAGCCGCCGCAGAGCTTGACTGGTATCAGACCTGGAACACCGTGCTCGATGCGTCCAACCCACCTTTCTATCGCTGGTTCAGCGGCGGCCTGATGAATACCTGCTACAATGCCGTTGATCGCCACGTCGCCGGCGGGCGAGGCGACCAGGTGGCCATCATTTACGACAGCCCGGTCACCGACACCATTGCCAAAATCACCTATCGCCAATTACAGGACCACGTCTCCCGCCTGGCCGGAGCTCTGCAGAACATCGGTGTAGTCAAGGGCGACACGGTCATCATCTACCTGCCGATGATCCCCGAAGCGGCTTACGCGATGCTCGCCTGCGCCCGGATCGGCGCCATCCACTCCGTCGTTTTCGGCGGGTTTGCCGCCAATGAGCTGGCCATCAGAATCAACCATGCCCAACCCAAAGTACTGATAACCGCCTCCGGGGCCATCGAAGGCAAGAAAACGCTGGCTTACAAACCGATCGTCGATGAGGCGGCAACGCTTGCCGAGCATAAATTCGAGCACTGCATCGTCTATCAGCGCCCCTTTGTCCAGGCCGACCTGCAGGACGGCCGTGACCTGGACTGGAACCAAGTCGTCGCCGACGCACCGGCCGCCGACTGCATTGCTCTGGAAGCCACCGATCCGCTCTATATACTCTACACCTCGGGTACCACCGGGATGCCCAAAGGCGTCCTGCGGGACAACGGCGGCCACGCCGTGGCGCTGAACTGGACCATGAAATCGATCTACGATATCGACGCCGGCGATGTCTTCTGGTCGGCCTCCGACGTCGGCTGGGTGGTCGGTCACTCCTACATCGTCTATGGCCCGCTGCTCAAAGGCGCCACCACTATCATGTACGAGGGCAAACCGATCGGCACCCCGGACGCCGGCGCTTTCTGGCGCGTCATCTCGCAGCACCGGGTCAAATCGCTGTTCACCGCCCCGACCGCTTTCCGGGCGATCAAGAAAGAAGACCCGAACGGCACCTTCATCGATAAATACGATATCTCCTGCTTCGAGGCCCTCTACCTGGCCGGCGAGCGACTCGACCCGGACACCTATTTCTGGGCCGCCAAACTGCTCCAGGTTCCGGTCATCGACCACTGGTGGCAGACCGAGACCGGCTGGGCAATTGCCGCCAACTGCCGCGGCATCGAAGAGCTGCCGATCAAACCGGGCTCGCCGACCAAAGCGGCACCGGGCTATGATGTCCGCATCGTCGATAGCGGTGGCAAGGAAGTCGGCCCCGACGTCGAAGGCAATATCGTCGTCAAACTGCCCCTGCCGCCGGGCACCCTGGTCACGCTGTGGCGCAACGACCAGCGGTTCGTCGAATCCTACATGACCACCTTCCCCGGCTACTACGAAACGAGCGACGGCGGCTATATCGATGAAGACGGCTATATCTTCGTCATGGGCCGGATGGACGACGTCATCAATATCGCCGGCCATCGGTTGTCCACCGGGGCCATGGAAGAGATTATCGCCACCCATCCCGACATCGCCGAATGCGCGGTGATCGGCACCGAAGATGAGCTCAAAGGCCAGGTCCCGGTCGGTCTGTTCGTATTGAAGGCCGGGGTGGACCGCGATGTCGAGGAAATCAAGGCGGAACTGATCAAAATGGTGCGCGACAAGATCGGCCCGATCGCCTGTTTCCGCGAATCGTCCGCCGTTGCGCGGCTGCCCAAAACCCGCTCCGGCAAAATCCTGCGCGGCACCATGCGCTCGATTGCCGCCGGCAAACAGTACCGGGCTCCGTCAACCATCGATGACCCGGCCATCCTCGACGAGATTACCGAAACGTTGAAAGATATGGGCCATCGACGCGTCACTTGATCGGT
This sequence comes from uncultured Desulfofustis sp., assembly GCA_964433645.1. Lineage (GTDB taxonomy): Bacteria > Desulfobacterota > Desulfobulbia > Desulfobulbales > Desulfocapsaceae > Desulfofustis. The sequence continues at coordinate 32,520 of CAYSSK010000009.1, read as the reverse complement.
GCGACGGGAGAGGTCAATCGCGACACGCCAGTTCGGATGAGCGACAGCGACCTGTTGACTTTTGCCTCTTCCATTGCTAAAAGCGTCACTGATCGACAATTCGGCGGCAGGTACCGTCATTCTTAACACGTGCAGGACCAGAGGAGCATCACGGCAATCACCATGAAGATTCACGAATATCAGGCCAAAGAGTTATTCAGCGACCATGGCGTCGCCGTCCCCGACGGCATGGTCTGTGATAGCCCGGACGGCGTCGCTGCCGCCGTCGCTTCGCTCGGTCTGCCGGTCGCCGTCAAAGCCCAGGTCCACGCCGGCGGCCGGGGCAAAGGCGGCGGCGTGCGCCTGGCCAAAACAGAGGCGGAGGCGATCGGTGCGGCCCAGGCCATTATCGGCATGGAACTGGTAACCCAGCAAACCGCCGGCACCGGCAAACGCGTCCACAAGGTACTCGTCGAACGCGGCGTGTCGATCAGAGAAGAATTATACCTCAGCCTGATCGTCAACCGTGACGACGCAACAATCACCATTATCGCCAGCCCCGACGGCGGTATGGATATCGAGGAGGTCGCGGCACGGACACCGGAGCGCATCGCCAAGGTGGGCATCAACCCGCTGATCGGCATCAGGGGCTATCATGTCAAACAGGTTGCCTTGGCGCTGGGACTGTCCGGGGGCGTTGCCAAACAATTGGCGGCGTTGCTCGGCAACCTCTACCGGTTGTTTGTCGGGTGCGACTGCTCCCTGATTGAAATCAACCCGCTGATCATCACCGACGGCGATCAACTGCTCGCTCTCGATGCAAAAATCGACATCGACTCCAACAGCCTGTTTCGGCACCCTGAGATCGCGGCGATGCGCGACCCGCTGGAAGAAGACCCCCAGGAGCTGGAAGCGGCCCACTATGATCTCAATTATATCAAACTCGACGGCTCCATCGGCAACATGGTCAACGGCGCCGGGCTGGCCATGGCCACCATGGACCTGATCAAGCAGGCCGGTGCCGAACCGGCCAATTTTCTCGATGTCGGTGGCGGCGCCACCGCCGACAAGGTTGAAAACGGCTTTCGCATCATTCTCAGCGACCCCCACGTCAAAGGGATTCTGATCAATATTTTCGGCGGTATCCTGCGCTGCGACGTGCTTGCCAGGGGAGTGGTCCAGGCCGCCGACGCTGTCGGCCTGACGGTCCCGGTAGTGGTGCGGATGGAAGGCACCAACGTCGAGGAGGGACGCCGGATTCTCGCCCAATCAGGTCTGGAGCTGATCAATGCCGTCGACCTGTCGGACGCGGCCAGCAAGGTCGCGGCAATCGCCGACCGCTAACCGGCCGCCCGCGATGACCCGATTCTTTGCGGTACTGCTGTGCTGCTGGTGCCCGGCCACCGTTGTCCAGGCCGGCAGCCCCTGGTTGATCGCCTCCGCTGCCGGGCCGGCGTGGCCGACCAGCTGCCCGGTCTCACTGGCCGTGGCAATCGAGCGAGGCGCCGATACGGTCGGCTTCGCTGTCAGCATGAGCAGCGACGGCACCGTGGTCGTCATCCCCGATCCGGTTCTGTCCGGGGTGAGCGACGCCGATCCGCTGGTTGCCGAAAGACTCGGTGACGCCAGCTCTCTTGCCGTCCCGGACCTGAGCCTTGCCGAACTGCGCCAACTGACGGTCAACCACGCCGGCACCGCTTCGGCGGACGGGCTCTCCGGTTGCCGGATCGCTCCTCTCGCCGAGACCCTCGATATGATCAACGTGCTGGAAATCGAACAGCAGCGAACCGTCGGCATTGTCATCGAATTACGCAAACTCTGGGTGCACCGAAAAGCGAATCTGGACCTCGGCGACGTCGTCGTCGATCTGCTGACAGCCAAACGGCCGGATCGCGGCGACACTACTCCCCGGACCTATCTCGCCGCCTACGATCCCGACGAACTCCTCCGTCTTCACGAGCAGCGCCTGATCCGGGAAGCCCCGCACATCGGCATCATGCAGCTCATCGACGAGAACGACGGCGAGCAGGCCAAGCGGCTGCAATGGGGTGGTTGGCTTCCATATAACTATGACTGGCTATTCACCAATTCCGGTCTCAGGTCCATCGCCGATCATGTCGATGTGATCGGTCTGTCGCCGGCGCTGGTAGCCGGCGCCGACCAGACGAAACTGCACGATTTTATCGGCGATGTCCATCTGCTCGGCATCCTCCTGGTCATCTCTCCGGCGGATCCGTTGCTTGATCCCGGACAGGCACCGCCGGATGAGATAAAAACGAGACTGAATCAGCTCCTTGCCGACGACACCTTCGACGGCCTGGTAACCGGGAATTACGACGATATTGCCCGGCTGCTCGACCTGAAGTCGCCGCGGCACGACCGGCACGGACAACCGGAAAGCGCCGTCGAGCAGATCATCGAAAACCTGAAACTCAACCAATCTGATGGTGCCCGCTCTGCCGAGCCGCTCCTGTTTCACTAAACCACTACCACCGGAAGACAACTGCCATGGCTATATTCGTCAATCACAACACTCGGGTTATCGTCCAGGGAATCACCGGCCAGGAAGGCCAGTTTCACACCAGGCAGTGCATCGCCTACGGAACCAAGGTGGTCGGCGGGGTCACTCCGGGCAAGGGCGGACAGCGCATGGACGAGGTGGTGGTCTTCGACTCGGTCGCCGAAGCCAGGAAAGTTGTCGCTGCGGACACGTCGCTCATCTTCGTCCCGCCGCCGTTTGCCGCCGAGGCCATCTACGAGGCGATTGACGCCGGCATCGAGCTCATCGTCTGCATTACCGAAGGAATTCCGGTCATGGACATGCTCAAGGTCAAAAACTACCTTGCCGGCAAACCTGCCCGCTTGATCGGCCCGAATTGCCCGGGCATCATCACCCCCGGCGCCTGCAAGATCGGCATCATGCCCGGGGTTATCCACCGGGCCGGCGGACCCTTCGGCGTCGTTTCCCGCTCCGGCACGTTGACCTATGAAGTAGTTCACCAGCTTACCGGGCAGCAACTCGGTCAGACCACCTGCGTCGGGATCGGCGGCGACCCGGTCAACGGTACCGGCTTTGTCGACTGTTTGCAGGCCTTCGAGGCGGATCCTGAGACCAAGGCCGTGGTCATGGTCGGAGAAATCGGCGGCAGCGCCGAAGAAGAGGCGTCCGCCTGGGTCGCCGCCCACATGAGCAAACCGGTCATCGGTTTCATCGCCGGCCTGACCGCTCCTCCCGGTCGACGGATGGGGCACGCCGGCGCCATCGTCAGTGGCGGAGCAGGCACCGCAAACGCCAAGATCGAGGCCATGGAGGCCGCCGGCATCACGGTCTGCCGGGATCTCGGCACACTCGGCAGTCTCTGCGCCGCCGTCTATTCCAAACACGTCTGATCGCCGGCCCGGAGGCGATTCCCGGGCAGCCGTGTTACAGCGCACCGCCACCGGCCATCGCACCCTTCAATCAGTATGACGCGATGGCCGTCCCGTTGCAGGGCCGGCGCCAGAACAATGTTCCGTTTTTTCCGTCTCCGGTTACCGGACAGTGGCCCATCGCCACCATGCCGATCATAGAGGCGTGCCCGTCCGGCTGTACTGCCAACTGCTCCAAAACTAAAACAGCTCCGTTATCTCCGGCTCTTTTGGCGTCGTGGCCGGCGAACGGGAAAAGCGGTCCGGCGTTATCCTTTTCTCTTGACAAGGCCCCCCGTTTCACCTAAAACTGGCAATGTAACATTGTTACCATCAATATCAACCGGGTTGCTCATGTCGGCAGGTCATGCACGAAATAGCACGATGATACCCCGGCCCAACGGCCATAACGCTTTTCTTTTTCCCGATTCACCACCGCTTCTGCAGCACCCGCCGGCCATCCCGGCCGACTATCAGTTTCTTGTCAGCTATCCGATCCGGCGTTATCACCGGCAGCGATACCTGACGCCCGACCTTTCACGATTCTGCAGCAAGGAGTGCACATGAACACCATCGAACGACTGGAACACCTGAAAAAACTCAGGGCCGAAGCACTGCTCGGCGGCGGGCAGAAACGTATCGACAAACTGCATTCCTTGGGCAGATTGACGGCCCGGGAACGGATCGACCTATTGCTCGACGACGGCTCATTCGAAGAGTTCGATATGTTCAAGACCCACCGCTGCTCCGATTTCGGCATGCACAAGCAGAAAATCCTCGGCGACGGGGTGGTCACCGGGTACGGTACCATCGACGGTCGAGTCGTCTACGTCTTCGCCCAGGATTTCACCGTTCTCGGAGGCTCGCTGTCCGAAACGTTTGCCGAGAAGATCTGCAAGATCATGGATTTGGCGATGAAGAACGGGGCGCCGGTGATCGGCCTCAACGATTCAGGCGGAGCACGCATCCAGGAAGGTATCGAAAGCCTGGCCGGCTACACCGACATCTTCCTGCGCAATGTCATGGCGTCCGGCGTGGTGCCGCAGATCTCCGCCATTTTCGGGCCGTGCGCCGGCGGCGCCGTCTATTCGCCGGCCCTGACCGACTTCGTGGTCATGGTAAAGAACAATTCCTACATGTTCCTGACCGGGCCGAAGGTCGTCAAGTCGGTGACCCACGAAGATGTCACCGTCGAGGAACTCGGCGGCGCCGACATGCACGCCTCACGCAGCGGCGTCTCCGATTACGCCGCCACGTCGGGAGCCGATGCCATCGCCTATATTCGCAAACTGGTGTCGTTTCTGCCCCAGAACAACATGGAACCTCCGGCAACGCTGCCCTGTGCCGATCCGCACGACCGTCCGGCAGCGGAGTTGAACCAGATCATCCCGGAGAACCCCAACGCCGCCTACGACATGAAGCAGATCATTCTGCAGACCGTCGATCACGGCGATTTCTTTGAAATCAAGGAGACCTTCGCCCCCAATATCATCGTCGGCTTCGCCCGCTATAACGGGATGAGCGTCGGTATCGTCGCCAATCAACCGGCCCATTACTCCGGCGTGCTCGATATCGACTCATCCATCAAAGGCGCGCGGTTCGTCCGTTTCTGCGATTGCTTCAATATCCCGGTCATCACCTTCGTCGATGTGCCCGGCTTTCTGCCCGGCACCGCCCAGGAATACGGCGGGGTCATCCGTAACGGCGCGAAAATCCTCTATGCCTATGCCGAAGCGACCATCCCGAAAGTCACCATCATCACCCGCAAGGCGTACGGCGGAGCCTATTGCGTGATGTCGTCCAAGCACCTGCGCGGCGACATCAATTACGCCTGGCCGACGGCCGAAATAGCGGTGATGGGCGCCAAGGGAGCGGTCGAAGTGCTCTACGGCAAGCAGGCCAAGGCCCAGGAAGACCCAGGCGCATTCCTCCAGGAAAAGGAAGCGGAATACCAGGATGCGATAGCCAACCCTTACGTGGCAGCGCAACGTGGTTACATCGATGACATCATCGAACCGTCGGCCACCCGCGCCCGGATTATCAGGGCGTTGGCGCTCGTGCAGCATAAACGGGACACCAACCCGATGAAAAAACACGGCAACATTCCATTATAACGCCAGTGACCAAGGGGGTTTTACCATGACCGTCAAGATCTTTATCAAGCGCAGCGTAACCGACAGCAAGATCGCCGAATTGACCGTTTTGCTCAAACGGTTGCGCAGCGTCACCCTGATGCAGCCGGGCTACATCTCCGGCCAGACCCTGAAGCGGGTGGACAAACCCGGCGAATGCCTGGTCATCAGCACCTGGCGCTCCGCCGAGGACTGGCAGGAGTGGCTGGGCAACAGTAAGCGAATCGCGATCCAAAATGAAATCGACGAACTGCTCGACTCGCCGACCGAATACGCAGTCTACGAATAGCGAGCCGGCACCGCGTCCCCGCTGATCCGCCGGGACCGGCCGCAAACCGCGCACGAGGAGAACTAATGGCGGAAAAAGAAAAGAAGATCGCAGCGGCGCTGGCCGCCGTCAACGCCTACCTGCACATGGAAGAGAGCGAAGCCGCCGCCCGGCTCGCACAGCCGGAGCCCCCGGCCGTGCCGCCGGAACAACAGAGCTTCTGGAGCCATAGTGGACGCCAGGAGATGATGACTATGCGCAGACTGATACAAATGCGGACCTTTACCAGCTTCCGCTAGCTTCCCGGAGCAGGAAACCGGGCCATGGAGGAGAATGAAACAATGAGTGACCACGACCACGTGCAGACGACCACGATGAATTACGACACCGACCGGCCGCCGGCCGAGAACCCGGTCAAGATCATGGACCTGACGCTCCGCGACGGGCACCAGTCCCTCTTTGCCACCCGCGGCCGGACCGAGGACATGATCCCGGTCGCCGAGTTGATGGAGGAGGTGGGCTTCTGGGCGGTCGAGACCTGGGGCGGCGCGACGTTTGACACCATGCACCGCTTTCTCAACGAAGACCCATGGGAACGGTTGCGCACCCTGAAACGATATCTGAAAAAAACGCCGTTTTCCATGCTGCTCAGGGCCCAGAACCTGGTCGGCTACCGCAACTACGCCGACGACCTGGCATCCGCCTTTGTCGAACGTACCGCGGAAAACGGCATGGATGTCTTCCGGACCTTCGATGCGCTCAACGACTACCGTAACTTCGAGACGGTGGTCAAACAGATCAAAAAATGCGGCAAACATTTCCAGGGCTGTATCTGCTACACGATGACCGAACCCCGCCTCGGCGGCGACGTCTACAATCTCGACTATTACGTTGCCAAGGCCAGAGACCTCGAATCGATGGGTGCCGACTCGATCTGCATCAAAGACATGGCCGGCCTGCTCGCCCCGTACGACGCCTATGAGTTGATCAAGGCCGTCAAAGCGGCGGTCAGCCCGCCGATCCACCTGCACAGCCATTTCACCTCCGGCATGTCGCCGATGACCCACCTCAAGGCCATCGAGGCAGGTGTCGACATCATCGATACCTGCATGACGCCTTACGCCTATCGCACCTCGCATGCGGCCGTCGAGCCGCTGGTCATGACGCTTCTCGGCACCAACCGGGACACCGGTTTGGACATCAAGAAACTGGCGACGATCAACGAGATTCTGGAAAAAGAGGTGCTGCCGAAATACAAACACCTGCTCGACGACTCGAAAGTGTCGATCATCGATATCAATGTGTTGCTCCACCAGACCCCCGGCGGCATGCTCTCCAACCTGGTCAACCAGCTGCGCGAGATGGACGCCCTGGACAAGATCGACGAGGTCTACCGGGAGTTGCCCAGGGTCCGCCGCGATCTCGGTCAGATCCCTCTGGTCACGCCGACCAGCCAGATCGTCGGCGTGCAGACGGTAAACAACGTACTGCACGACACACCCGACGAACGCTACAAGATGATCACCGGCCAGGTCAAGGACCTGTGCTATGGGCTCTACGGCAAAACGGCCGTACCGATCGATCCCGACGTCCAGAAAAAGGCACTGCAGGGCTATCCCCGCGGCGAAGAGCCGATCACCTGCCGGCCCGCCGAAGTGTTGGAGCCGGAACTGGACAAAGCAAAACAAGAGCTCGGTTCGCTGGCCAAAGATATCGACGACCTGATCCTCTATGCCCAGTTCCCGGTCACCGGCAAGAAATTTCTGGAGTGGAAATACGGCATCACGCCGGTACCGGATTCAGTCAAACCGATCACCATGGATGACGTTCGCCGACGCGACGAATTGATCAAGAAGGCCAAAGCCGGCCAACTCGTCGAGAAAAAGACGGAGGCGCCGCCGAAAAGCGATTCGGCCCGGACCTTCAATGTCTTCATCGACAACGATTATTTCAGCGTGGCCGTCGACCCGGTCGGAGGTCCGGCCATCGTCGCCGCACCGCCCCCCCGCCCCCAGCCCGCCGCAGCCTCGGTTACGCCGGCACCGGCCGCAGCGCCGACTCCGGCAGCCGGCCCGGCGCCGGCCGCTCCGGCCAATGGCGCAACCGGCGCCGCCGGGACCATGCTGCTCGCACCAATGCCGGGCATGATCATCAGGTACGACAAGAAAATCGGTGACCCGGTCAGCAAAGGCGAGGTGGTCGTCATGCTCGAAGCCATGAAAATGGAAAACGCCCTGTCGGCGCCATGCGACGGGACAATCAAGGCCATCGATTTCGGCAGCGGCGACAGTGTGACCAAGGGCGCCGTGCTCTGCGTCATCGCCTGAACAGCTCAAGCGGCCCGGAAACGGCGACTATGGCGGCCTGACAGCCGGACGTTCCAATGAAAGAGCGACTCAGCAAACATGAGCTCACCCACCCCGATGTCCATCAACGCCTGGAGAAAGCGGTGCTGGAAATTTTTTCCAACTCCGATTTCCACAAGGCGAGCATCAGGGACATCGCCAACCGGGCCGAGGTCAGCTTTACGACGATCTACAAGCATTACGGCAGCAAAGAACGGCTGGTGTTCGCCTTCGTCGACGTCTGGATGGGCAAGCTCACCGATCGCATCGTCGACCACCTGCAGGGATTGGAAGACCTCAAGGAAAAGCTGCGCAAAGTTTTCTGGCTGCAGCTCGACTATTACGAACGGCACGTCGGCCTCGGCCGCATCGTTTTCATGACCCTGCCGATGAACACCTGGATGGCCGATCAGACCTTTGCCCAGCCGCGAATGATGGGGTTGATGATCGATGTTCTGCGCCAGGGCCAGAGAGAGGGCGTCTTGAACCCGCATGTCCGGGCCGGCACCCTGCTCGATTTCCTGATGGGCTTTGTCCAGCGCAGCTTTTTCATGTGGATTCTGCGCGGTCAGCAGGAAAGCCTGGTCGCTCAGGCCAACACGATGTTTGAAATGGTCTGGCGCGGCATGACCAACCCGGAGCGCGATCACCATCAGCTGACGCATGAACCGGCTCAGGCCGGCAACCAAAGCATGAGAGGGGACTGATGAAGATACTCAAGATCGATCACGTGGGCGTCGCCGTCACCAGCATCGACGACGGCAAGACATTCTGGTCGGATATCCTCGGCCTCGACTGTGCCGGCGAGGAAACCGTCGCCAGCCAGAAGGTGAAAACCGCCTTTTTCCCGGTCGGCGAGAGCGAGGTGGAGCTGCTCGAAGCGACCGCCGCCGACGGTCCGGTCGCCACCTTTATCGAAAAGAAGGGCGCCGGTTTTCAGCACATCGCCTTCCGGGTCGCCGATATCGACGCCGCGCTGGCCGAACTCAAGCAGCGCAATATCAAAATGATCGACGAACAGCCGCGCCCCGGCGCCGGCGGGGCGCGGATCGCTTTTATCCACCCGAAGGCGACCGGCGGCATCCTCGTCGAGCTTTGCGAACGATCGTAACGACTGACTCAACCCTGAGCGTTCTGCGCTCCCGTGGTCGAGAAGGAGTCCATCATGACACACCACCCGGATTATCAGAAATGGGAAGCCCTGGCCAGCAAGCTGATGAAAGAAAAACCGCTCAGCTCCCTCCAGTGGCAGACCCCCGAGGGCATCACCGTCAAACCGCTCTACACGGCTGAAGACCTTGCAGGACTGGACGGGATCAACAGCCTGCCCGGCCTGCCCCCCTATGTCCGCGGGCCGGTGGCGACGATGTACGCCGGCCGGCCGTGGACCATCAGGCAGTATGCCGGGTTTTCCACGGCCCGGGAGTCCAACGAGTTCTACCGCAAGGCGCTGGCCGCCGGCCAGAAAGGGCTGTCGGTGGCCTTCGACCTGGCCACCCATCGCGGCTACGACTCCGACCACCCGCGGGTCACCGGCGATGTCGGCAAGGCCGGCGTGGCCATCGACTCGGTCGAGGACATGAAGATCCTGTTCGACGAGATCCCGCTGGACCAGATGTCGGTGTCGATGACCATGAACGGCGCGGTCATCCCGATCCTGGCCAGCTACATCGTCGCCGCGGAAGAACAGGGGGTGTCCCACAAAGAGTTGACCGGTACCATCCAGAACGACATCCTCAAGGAATACCTGACGCGCAACACCTTTATCTACCCGCCCGTCCCGTCGATGCGCATCGTCGCCGACATCATCGCTTTCTGCTCGAAGAACATGCCGCGCTACAATACCATCAGCATCAGCGGCTACCACATGATGGAGGCCGGGGCCAACAGCGTGCTGCAGGTCGCCTTCACCATGGCCGACGGCCTGGAGTACGTGCGCACGGCGCTGCGGGCCGGCATGAACATCGACGAATTCGCGCCGCGTCTGTCGTTTTTCTTCGGCATCGGCATGAACTTCTTCATGGACATCGCGATGCTGCGGGCGGCGCGCTTCCTCTGGCACCGCCTGATTCAGCAATTCAACCCGCACGATCCGCGTTCCTCGATCCTGCGCACCCACTGCCAGACCTCGGGCTGGAGCCTGACCCAGCAGGATCCGTACAACAACGTCATCCGCACGACGCTGGAGGCGCTGACCTCGGTACTCGGCGGCACCCAGTCCCTGCACACCAACTCGTTCGACGAGGCGATCGGGCTGCCCACCGATTTCTCGGCGCGTATCGCCCGCAATACACAGATCATCATCCAGGAGGAATCGGAAGTCTGCCGCGTCATCGATCCGCTCGGCGGTTCCTACTACGTCGAATCGCTGACCAATGAGATCATCAACGAGGCCCAGAAAATCATCGACGAAGTCGAATCCCTCGGCGGCATGGCCAAGGCCATCGAGTCGGGCATGCCGAAGATGCGCATCGAGGAATCGGCGGCCCGCAAGCAGGCACGGATCGACCAGGGTCTCGACGTCATCGTCGGCGTCAACAAGTACCAGTTGAAAGACGAAAAAATCGATTTCGAAATCAGGGAGGTGCCCGCCTCGGTTCGCGACGACCAGGTCGAGCGGCTGCGCCGGACCCGGGAGACCCGCGACCAGACTGCCGTCGATCGCGCCCTGGCCGAATTGACCAGAGCGGCCCAGGGCGACGGCAACCTGCTGGCCGCTGCCCTGCCGGCCATTCGTGCCCGGGCTACCGTCGGTGAGGTATCGGATGCCATGGAAAAAGTATTCGGTCGGTTTGTCAGCACCACCCGGTGCATCTCCGGGGCCTACGCCTCGGAATTCCAAGCGACGTCGGAAACCCTGGTTCAACTGCGCGGCCGCACCGAAGCCTTTGTGCAGGCCCACGGCCGGCGACCGCGCATGCTCGTCACCAAGATGGGCCAGGACGGACACGACCGCGGCATCAAGGTCATTGCCAGTGCTTATGCCGACCTTGGTTTCGATATCGATATCGGGCCGCTCTTCCAGACACCGCAGGAAGCGGCAAAGATGGCCATCGAGAACGACGTCCATGTGGTCGGCGCCTCGAGTTTGACGGCCGGTCATAAAACGCTGGTTCCGGCCCTGGTCGAGGAGTTGAAGAAGCAAGGCGGCGAGGATATCCTCGTGGTGGCCGGCGGCATCATCCCGCCCGTCGATTACGACTTCCTCTACGAACGCGGCGTCAAAGCGGTTTTTGGTCCAGGCACCTCGGTGATCGATTCAGCGAATCGGACACTCGATCTGATCGAGGCGCACCTCGCCCCCCCGGCCTAGCGAACCTCCCGGGGGCCACAACAACAATCATGCAGAAGGATCCCGATTACTATATCCAGGGGGTGCTCGATGCCAACCGGCTGATGCTGTCGCGCACCATCACCCTGGTCGAATCCTCACTGCCGGCGCACCAGGAGCTGGCGGCAACGATCATCGAGCGGTTGCTGCCGCATAGCGGCACCAGCGTTCGGCTCGGGATCACCGGTGTTCCCGGGGCCGGCAAGAGCACCTTTATCGACAGCTTCGGCACCCTGCTGGCCGAACTCGGGCATCGGGTCGCCGTGCTGGCCATCGACCCGAGCAGCTCACGCAGCGGCGGTTCCGTACTCGGCGACAAGACCAGGATGATTCACCTGGCGGCCAGTGACAAGGCCTTTATCCGGCCGTCGCCGACCGGCGGCACTCTTGGCGGCGTGGCGCGCAAGACCAGAGAATCGATGCTGATCTGCGAGGCCGCCGGTTTCGATGTGATTATCATAGAAACGGTCGGTGTCGGCCAATCCGAGACGGTGGTCGCCTCAATGGTCGATTTCTTCCTGGTGCTGATGATCGCCGGGGCCGGCGACGAGTTGCAGGGTATCAAGAAAGGGATCCTCGAGGTAGCCGAGGCGATCGTCATCAACAAGGCCGACGGCGACAACGTCCGGCGCGCCGAGCAGGCGCGCCGGCAGTACGAAACGGCCCTGCACCTGCTGACCCCGGACAACCCGCTCTGGTCGCCGCCGGTATTGACCTGCAGCGCCCAGGAGGGTTCGGGCCTGCTCGATATCTGGCAGACCGTCACCAGCCACCGCCGGATCATGACCGACAGCGGCGACCTTACGCGGCGGCGGGCCCGCCAATCGGTCGACTGGCTGCATCACCTGCTGAGCGAAGGGCTGCGCAGCTGGTTCTACAACCATCCGGCCGTCCGCGACGACTTGCCAAGCCTGCTGCGCGACGTGGAAAACCAGTCCCTGTCACCGGCCGCCGCGGCCTCGATGCTGCTGCAGAAGATCTATACGTGACCCAGCGCTGCGTCGTAGTCCGGCTCCTGCCCGATCTCCGGGACCTGCTCTCCATAGACGACTTTTCCGGAACCGTCGATCACCAGTACCGCGCGGGACAGCAGCCCCCGGATCGGCCCGGTGGCGATGGTCACCCCGTAGTCCTTGCCAAATTCGGGGGAACGGAAGGTGGAAACGGCCTCGACGTTGTCGATACCTTCCGTCTCGCAAAACCGTTTATGGGCAAACGGGAGATCCGCCGACACGCAGAGTACGACGGTATTGTCCCGCTTGGCCGCTTCTTCGTTGAAGCGGCGTACCGAAGCGGCACAGGTCGGAGTATCGATGCTGGGAAAGATATTGAGAACCACCGTCTTGCCGGAAAAATCGTCAAGCCGACACTCGGAGAGATCGGTCTTAACGAATACGAACGGTGGGGCCGCGCTATCGGTAACGGGCAGGATGCCGACGGTTTCGATGGTTGCCCCGCGCAAACTGATTGTCGCCATAGGTTCCTCCGCATGAGATGCTGTCATTGATTCTCCCGCCGGAACGCCGCGCCGCGGTCGCCCGGACCGGAGATTAATTGAGGGAAATACCGGTTTGTCCGGTACCCATATGTCTTCTAACATAAGCGCGGAGACGGCGATAGCAAGGTGGGATCGCTGAAAAATGGCGGGCCGCCGTGGCGCCGGGCCGCACCCCGTGCCGGCCCGATCAGGTCGAACCGGCGTGCTGCAGGGATGCGCTGCGCATTGCGCTTTTCCGGAGATAGCGAAGATAGGGAATGACCACGTCGTTTTTTGCACCGCCGGTGCCATCGTAGGTGACCGATACCACCGGGACTCCCGTCACCTCCTCGATTTTCTCCCGCATCGCCTCGGTGATCAACGATGCACAGCATAATGCCGGGCTGGCCTGGATAAACAGCGCAACTTCCGGATGATAACGCATCGTATAGTGGACCTTGAGCAGGTTGTCCATCGATTCTCCGGTCTGCTCCGTCGCCACGTTGAAGCGAGCGAGGATATCCGCCGGGGAATCGCCGAATTCCTTGCAGGGCTCGCGCAGGATCCGGTTAAAAATCGTCTGGTAGGTCTTCTCCAACTGCTTCATGGTCACCAGGGCCGCGGTATTGGCGAGGATATTCAGGTAATGTCCCTCGTTGAACCACTTGCGAAAATAGGGAAAAGCAATCATTTTTGCGTAATCGCTATAGGGCGTGGTCAGCACTTCACCGCCATGGGCCTCGACAAACCGGATAAGGTCCTGATTCAGAATACGGTTGTCCCGGGAATACAGGTCGCCGAAGATCGCGACCTTCGGTCGCTTCTGCGGGCTGGTTTCGATCCATTCGAAGCGGTTGATGACCTCTTCCAGCACCGCTTCCTTATCCCGACCGTCACGAAAGGCCTCGTTGAGCATGCTCAGCGAGCGCTCCAGCACCCGGTCGGTTTCACCCGGATACACTTCATACGGCCTGATGCGGCAGCAGACCTTGCGCAGCATACCGCCGAACAGATAGGAGAAATAGGCATTCTTGACGGTGCGCAGACCGATATCGGAGAAGGACAGGTTGCCCAGATAGACTCCCGCCGCCCCCATCCCGTGATCGGCCAGGATGGTGCGGATATGATGGGGATAGAGCCGGATATTGCAGGCCAGGAAAGACTCGTTGAGCCACAGCAGGCAACGAGCCGGATCGAGCCCCCGTTCCCGGATCGTATCCATATACCCTTGGGCGATCGCGTTGAGGGGAAGGCACTGACCGGTATTATGCTTCAGGCTCTGCCGGATAGAATGATCCGTTTCCTTCATCAGCACCGCATCGACGCCCTCGTGCTGCAGTACCGAGACCAGCATCGAGCAGGTCAGCCGGTCCCAGTTCGGAAAGATCACCGTCTTGCCGTCAATCGACCGCTCGGAATGCGGATTGATAAAGATCTCCGCATCTCTCTTCCTGCCGGCAAGGCCGCCGTGGTGGTTGCGAAAGGCGCGCACGGCCGATTCGATGCGGGTCTCGTAGCCGACATTTGAATCGTGTTCATCGACTTCGAGGATCAGGTACGGCTTGTTGTGGTGGGCCATGATCCGCTTGAAATAATCGAGGGCGAACGAATCGGGAGAACACTTGAACGAGCTGAGATAGACGGGATAGAGCCCGGGCCGCCGGGCGACGGCTTCCGCCGTCTCCAGAATACGGGCCGCAAATTTCCAGTGCACCTCGGTGAGCAACGGCTCGATCCGTGCCACCTCCTCCGGCTCGATTTCCAGCATATCCTGAAAGTAGGTATCGATATCGAGGGCCTTGAAGATGCCGGGAATGGAGCCGTTGAGTTCCGGGGCCAGCACGTTGTACGGCCGTCCGAGAAAGACGATGGCGATCTCGTCGCTGTCGCCTGCTCTTCTTCGGCCGGGAATCTCCCGCAGCTCCTGACGCCAGGTCAGATCTTCGTTGACGGCGCGGTCAAAGGCGGTGCTGACCTCGAGAAACCCGATCGATCGCCGGGTAATCGGCTGCAGCATCCGATAGAGCTGCATCTTGGTATGAAAAGAGGTGTACAGATAGCGGATGACCGGGCTGAGAATCTTCTCGCTGCCGCGGGGGACCGCCGTGCTGGCCAGCGGGGCCAGATATTGGGTGTAGTAGCAATAATGCCGCCTGGCATTGTCGGCCTTGTCTTCGAGATAAACGGGCAGAAAGACATAGTCGGCCTCGCCCAGCAGCCAGTCCACATGACCGTGCATCGCCGTTACCGGGGCACAGAACTCGGCCTTGCGCAGATAGGTTCCCCGCTTCAGTGCATCCCGGCCGGAAGGGCTGACCACGGTCGGGATGTCGAGATGGGAGAAAAATCGTTGCCACAGGCCGAGATCTTCGACCATATGCACCGCCGCCGGTAGGCCGATCCGTATTTCATCAGCCGACCCGGCCACCGGTATCGAGGCCAGCTGCCGTCGTCGTTCGCCGAGTAGATCATAGGCAGAGGACTGTTTTTTGACAAAGGACTTGGTTTCGTAATCACGGCCGCAGAGAAACCCGTAAGCTACGCAACGACCGTCGATCTCGGCGACCGACAGCTTGCAGTGGTTGGCGCACAGTTCGCAGATTTCGGTGGTAATCGGGATGGTTTGCCGATAGATGCCGAGACCGGCGAAACGGCTTTGCTGCGCCGTGCCGTGACCTTCATCGGCCATGATCAGTGCGGTACCGAGGGCGCCGGTGAGATGACAGAACTTTGAGACCTGGATCGGTTTGCCGAGTCGCTGTTCAAATGCGGCCACCAGGGAGCGATTCTTGGCCGTGGCGCCCTGAAAACAGACGACCTCGCCAATGGCGCCCTCCGAGGCCACCTTGAGCAGGTAGTTTTCCCGGACCGAGTGCAACACCGCGGCGAGTACCTCGTTGACGCTGTAGCCCTCGCTGAGCAGATGGTTGATGTCGCGCTCCATGAACACCGTGCACCGATCGCTGGCCATCGGCGCGGCAATGCCCGCGGTCCGCTCGCTGATTTCGGTCAACGAACAATTGAGCCGGGCCGCCTGCTCCTCGATAAAAGAGCCGGTACCCGCGGCACAGACGGTGTTCATCGTCGACGAGGTGACCCGGCCTTCAGCCAGGGTCGTGAATTTGGCATCCTGACCGCCGATCTCGATGATCGTATCCACGTCGGGGGTGAGTTGACAGGCGGCCCGGGCATGGGCGGTGATTTCATCGACCACCAGGTCGGCGCCGACGATCGTGCCGATGAACTTTCGCCCCGATCCGGTGGTGCCGCAGGCGGTGACGTGAAAGCGACGGCCGGCCTCCTGCTCGATGGCGGCGATACTGCGGAAAATCGACTGCACGGCGACCAGCGGACGACCGGCTGTCTTGGTATAAAACCCAGCCACCACCGCTCCGGCCGCATTGAGAAGGACCGCCTTGGTACTGGTCGAACCGATGTCGATACCCAGTCCGACCCGCCATGCAGCCTGCTGCTCAAGATCGCCATAGATATCGACTTCAACGGGAATGGCCAGTTGTTCGGAAAACTCGTAGCGGCGGTTGCCGGAAAAATCGGGATAGACGGAAAGGCGCAGATCGAGCGGCTCGTACTGGTAGCTTTTCTGCCGCTTTATCTCGCAAAACAACGATTCGCCGTGATGCCGAACCTCGGGGACGAAGACCCCTTCGTCCAGGTCCTCGAGCAGGCTGAGCGCGGCGCCGATGGCACCGAAAAGATGGGAGTGCGGCGGGACCGTAATGGTGCGCCCGGTCAATGCACCAATGTGTTCGACCACCGCCCGGTTGAGGCTGACCCCGCCGCAGAAGACAAGCGCACCTCTCCCAATTTCAGCGGAAAACAGGGTGTCGACGATATTTTTGGCCAACCCGCGGCACAGGCCGTCGCTGATCTCCTCGAGTCGATAGCCTTCCTGCTGGGCGTGGATCAGGTCGGTCTTGGCAAAGACGGCGCAGCGCGAAGCTATCCGCGGCCCCGGTGTGTCGGAAGCCAGGGCCGTCCGGCCGAGATGATCGGCACTCTGCAGGCCGAGTCGAACGGCCTGCTGGTCGAGAAAACCGCCGGTCCCGGCGGCGCAGGAGGTATTGGCTCTGGTACCGCGATAATTGCCGGCTTCATCGAATACCGCGAGACTGAATTTTTCCGCACCGACCAGCAGCACGCCGCCGGCCCCGGGCACACTGCGCCGCGCGGCGGCAGTCACCGCCACCTGGTTGTCATAGCGCCGGTCGGCAACAATCGATTCGGGCACAGAGGTGGTGGCGGCAACCAACGGGAGGCGATCCGTCTCGAGTCGGCCGCGCAACATCTCTTCCAGCACCGGCCGGACCTGGCCCTGATGAAAGCGGTAGTCGGAAAAAACGACCTGCCCGCCCCGGTCCATCACCACCAGACCGATAGACACTGAACCGACATCAATTCCGAGAATTGTCCCCACCTGCTGCATGATTACTCCCTTGACCGGGAAACTCGGCCCTGCGGCTGACTGCCGGGCCACCGATCCATCGGGCTACAGTTTATCCTTGACGGCTTCCCAGAACTCACTCAGTCCCTTTTTCCAGCCGTCGACATAGACTCGCAGATAATTTTCGTTGGGCGTTCCGTCCTGTTCATCGACCAATCCGTTTTTTGCCGCCCGCTCGAAGAAATAGGATCCGAGGACCCGATCGCGCAGTACGTTGTCCTGACCTTTCCAGTTAAGACCGTAGATGAGATCGTCATATTCGGCACTGCGCGCCCAGATGAAACCGTCATCCCGGCCGCGATCGAAAAAGTTTCGCTCGGACCGGGCCTTTTCTTTTCTGAGCCGCTCGATGATTTCTCCCATCTCGCGATCCTCCCGAATGCGTCGCTGGAATTCTTCTTTCTTCTGGATCGCATCCGCCACCGCTTCCTGAAACATCTTGGACAGATTGAACGACTCTCGCCAGTGCTCCATCTTTTCATGGAGCAGATCGGGAATGCTCACGGTAACTCGTTTGGCCATGCCCCACCTCCCTGTTCAATACGCCAGTGCTTAATACGTATATCACTATCGAACACGTGTCAATGGCACCGATTACGTACCGGAAAACTTTTACATACCAGCGTTGAACGCTTCTCCCGCTGCCGGGCCCGAGCCAACCAGGCCACCGAGAGAACCAGCGCTTGCAATATCGGCAAAAGTGTTCAATAGTCTGGTCGGCACCCTCACCTTTCCTCAACCAGGGCCTATATGCGTAACGGAGCACCGGTTCATCCGCACTTCTTTCTCGACAAGCGGCTGCGCGCCTTCATCCTCGGCTTGATGGTCATCGCCTTTCTGTTCGGCTTTGCCGACCAGGTCTACGACCGCAATTTCGAGCGTCTTCATATCTTTCTGTTCAACCTGTGCTCCGGCGGCTTCATCATCCTCTACCACACCGAGAACACCGCCCGGCCGTCGCCGCGCTGTTATCTCTTTCTCGGCCTCAGCCTGCTCTACGCTACTCTCGCCTTCCTCAACCTCTATCATTGGGCGGCTCTGCTCTCCCTGCTTCTCGGCATCCTGGTCGAGTGGATCCGTTTCAGGGCCTTTTCCCCGGTGCCGCGGGATCTGCTTGATCCCGCCGTGCCGGTCAGCGACAAGTTCCACCACGCCTCGATCCTCTGTCTGTCTCTGGCCCTGTTTGTCGCCACCTTCGTACTGCTCAACGACACCATCCTGCACTGGCTCCCGTATAAGAATCTGACCCTGAACGTCTTTTTCCTCGGATTCTCCTTCCCGGTATCGCTGATCACCATGTCCGTGATGTTTTCCTATATCCGACGCCGACTCGCCCCGCCCCTCTACCTGCTGAAACAAGGCTTTTTCTGGTCGGTCAACCTCGGCGTCATCATCTTCTTCTTTTTTATCATCTTCGATTTGCAGCTGGCCAAAACGCTCATCGCCGTGGTTCTGTTCATCACGGTCATCCTGATCTTTTGTTTTTACCTGCTGCTCGGCATCGATGTTCAACAAAAGCACTTCCTGCTGTCCGGCATGACTTTTCTGGTCTTTACCGGCATCACCGGTGTTTTTTACATTATACTCGCCAAATACCCCGAGGCCTATGAGCAGTGGGGAGGATTGCTGCTCACCTGCCATTCCTATTTATCTCTGTACGGCTGGAGCTTGAGTGGACTGCTGATTCTGATGCGCTTCAACGATTTCCCGCTGAGGCTCAACTCCTGGTTGATCATCGGTTTCCACTGGCTGGTGATCGGCGTTCTGGCACCGCTCGGCAAGACCGATCCGTTCATCGCGATCGCGGCAATTATTTGCTATTGCCTGTTCCTTCACTTCTTTTTCAAAGAAAAGGCCGGCAGCCCGATGGATCGGGTGAGCGGGGCGGGCGGGGAAACCGTCTAGTCGAGGGCAAGCACCGCGCCGTTTCTCACGACCAACCCTTCATCACAGAGCGCAGCGATCAGTCGGTCCACCCGGCTTGGCGGCTCGCCGAGCAATGAGGCCAGATCGGCCGTCGCCACGAATTGTCGATCGAGCAGCAGTTGCAGAATCCGGCCGCGCAGCTGCCGGTCGGATCCTGCAAACGGGGACTGCCGCTGATAATGGGAACTCCGCCGACCGGCGTTGCCGACGATCCGCTTGAGCAACACGCCATAGTCCATCAGCGCATAATACCAGTCACGCGGACGCTGTGTCTCAAGGGTTCGTTCAACCAGCGGCATGATATGACGGTCAGGCACCGCCGTCTTGTCTGGAAAGAAAAAATGCAGAAAGACCGTGCGGATGTTCGTCTCGATGAAGGCGTGGGGCCGGTTGAAGGCAAAGACGCAGATTGAGGCGGCGGTGGCCGGGCCGATACCCGGAAACGTTGCCAGCACCTCCGGATCGCCGGGCAGGATGCCGCCATACTCATCAACCACCCGGACCGCCGTTTCCTGAAGATACCTGGCCCGCCGATTGTACCCGAGACCTTTCCAGAGCCCGAGCACCTTGGCAAACGGCGCCTCGGCCAAGGATTTAAAGTCTGAAAAAACGCCGACAAAACGATCGAAAGCCGGGACCACGCGACTGGTCTGGGTTTGTTGCAGCATGATCTCGGAAACCAGCACCCGATAGGGTGATATGTCTTCTCGCCAGCTAAACTCCCGCCGTTGATGCAGATAGTGATGCAGGATAATCGTCCGGAAGCGCGCCAGTGTTTCTCGGCAGACGCCGTTGCGGCGATAGACCTCCGCCCAGCTCTCGGTAAAAAACGATGACAGCTCCCCCTCGACGAGGCTGCTGGCGGACGGCGTGACCATTTCAGGAGAGAATACGCTTCCGCTGTTTGCGGATCAACAGATAGCGCAGCATCGCAAAGGAGGCGACATAGACGATCAACGCCGCCACCAGACCGACAATAATGGAACCGATGGTCAGTGGAATGATGATTTCCCAGCTCAGGCTCATGAGCGCCCGGAATTGCTCGAGCACCTCCCACCCGTTCATTTTCATCATCTGTGCCGCGAGATCCGCGAACACCCGATAGACATGCCCGGTGGAAGGACCGGAATAGAGGAGACTGCCGACCCAATAGTTGAAGGTATAGATCGGCGCCATCGTCGCCACGTTGGTAATCCAGATGGTTACCAAGGCCGCGGGTCGGTTCATATTGAACAGGGTACCGAGAAAGAGGACGATGGCGAACTGCACCCCGATCGTCGGCGTGAACGCGACGAAGGTCCCCAGTGCAAATCCGCCGGCAATAGCCCGCGGCGAGCGGCGTAAACGCACCATCCACTTGACAACCGAACGATAGGGAATGATGTATTGTTTCTTGTCGCTGCTCAGTATCATGCCCGCGTATCACCGTGCTGCTCAGACCCATTTCCCAAAGCCATGACCACCGGCCAATTTTTTATACTAATCCATCGGCGTGGCCGAAGCCAGCGTTGATCACAGCGAAGGGAACAAATAAGAGACAATGACACGGCAGGAAGCGAAGAGCGGCTGGCAAGCTCAGGACACGGCCGGCTGCGCGATCCGCCGAAACAGCCGGCCGGCCTGGAACGAGCTGCGAACATGGGGGCCGGAGGCGACTCCGAGAAAGCCAAGCTCCAGGGCCCGCCGCTGAAACTCAGCGAACTCGGACGGCTCGACAAAACGATGCACCGGCAGGTGGTCGCGCGTTGGTTGCAGATATTGTCCAAGGGTCAACAACTCGCAGCCGGTCTCCCGGATATCCTGAAGCGTCTGTACCACTTCCTCGCCGGTTTCGCCGAGGCCGAGCATCAGCCCGGACTTGACGACAATGTCCGGTGTCGCCTGTTTGACGCTGCGCAGCAGCGCCAGCGACCGGGAATAATCGGCCTGCGGTCGGACGGTACCGTAGAGCCGCGGGACCGTTTCAATATTGTGGTTCACCACGGCGGGCCGCGCCCGGCAGATCAATTGCAGCGCCGCCGGATCCCCCTGCAGATCGGGGATCAGGATCTCGATTGGCAGGTGCGGGCGAACGGTGCGAATCGCCGCGATCGTTGCAATAAAATGGCTGGCGCCGCCATCGGCGAGATCATCCCTGGTCACCGATGTCAAAACCACATGATCGAGCCCCATCTCGACGATGGCGGCGGCAATCCGCTCCGGCTCTCCGCTGTCGAGCGGCTCGGGAGCCCCATGACCGACGGCGCAGAAACGGCAACTCCTGGTGCAGGTCTGGCCCATGATCATGAAGGTGGCCGTCCCGTTGCCGTAACACTCGAACTGGTTCGGGCACCGCGCTTCCCGGCACACCGTCTGCAAACCTTCCCGGCTGATCAGACGGCGGGTTTTTTCATAGGCGCCACCTGACGGCAGTGGCTTACGCAGCCATTTCGGCTTTGCCGGCCGAGGCCGCACCGCCGCATCCGCCTCGTCGGGGGCATCGGCCGGTGGAGCGGCAAGGACAACCCGCCGCCCCAGATGCCGCGCCAGGGCCTCGATCAGCACTCGCCTGACTGACTCGCCGGCGACCTCGCTCCCCGTCTCCTGCTGCAGCGAGGTCATCGCTACCTGCGACAATCCGCACGGCATGATCCAGTTAAACGGCTCCAAATCGGTGGTAACATTGAGGGCCAGGCCGTGAAAGGTAATGCCGTGGCGAATGGCGATACCGACGCTGCCGAGCTTTTTGCCGCCTGACCAGACCCCGCGATTCCGACCGTCGCGCATGACAACCAGGCCGTGGGCAGCGGCGGCCTCGATCATCGCCTCTTCCAGGCAGCCGATGAACTCGGTCACCGTGAGACCGCAGCGGCGCAGATTGACGATCGGGTAACAGACGATCTGTCCCGGGCCGTGATAGGTGACATCGCCGCCCCGCTCGATGCGAATCAGCTCGATGCCCCGCTCTTCGAGAAACGCCTCACTTACCCCGATATGCTGCAGCGAACCGTTTCTGCCGAGGGTAAACACCGACGGATGCTCCAGTACCAGGCAATGGTCCGGCGCGGCGTCATCGCCATGCAGCACTTCAACCAGCTGCATTTGCCGGGCATATGCCTGACGATAGGCAAACCGCGGGTACGTTTCGACGACCAGCTCCATCGGCACCAGGCGGTCAACCGATCAGGCGGGGATTGCGCGCCGCCCCGGTCTCATCGAGCCGCCGTACCTTGGACCTGGTCGGCGCTTGGCGAAGCCGCTCGCCGTCCATTTCAGCTTCGCGGGCGATCTCCTTGAACACCGCAACGAAACGGTCCAAGTCCTCCTTGCACTCGGTCTCGGTCGGCTCGATCATGATCGCCCCGGGCACCACCAGGGGGAAATAGACGGTCGGCGGATGATAGCCGTGGTCGATCAAACGCTTGGCCATATCGAGCGTGGTCACCTTGAACGCCTGTTGCCGCTTATCGGAGAATACCGATTCATGCAGGGAGGGGCGATCATAGGCAAGCTCCAGCGTATCGCGCAGCTGTTCACGCAGGTAGACGGCATTGAGGACCGCCAGCTGGCTGGCCTTTTTCAAAAACTGCGGACCCATCGACAGGATATAACCATAGGCCCGGACCAGTACGCTGACATTGCCGAAAAAGGCGTGCATCCTGCCGATCGAGTCGAAAGCGTCCGAGCTGACGTCATAGCCGCGCTCCGTCCGGACAATCCGGGGTACCGGTAGAAAGGGCTCGAGCCCCTCGACGACGCAGACCGGGCCGGCGCCCGGACCGCCCCCGCCATGCGGGGTGGAAAAGGTTTTATGCAGGTTCAGATGCATCGCATCGACGCCGCAGCGCTTAAAGTCGACGACTCCCATGACGGCATTGAGATTGGCGCCGTCGCCGTAGACCAGGCCGCCGGCGCTGTGGACGATATCGGTGATGGCGCGGATGTTCTCCTCGAACAGGCCGAGCGTGTTGGGGTTGGTCAGCATGATACCGACGGTCTGCTCATCCATCTCCGCGGCCACCACCGCCGGATCGAGAATACCGTCAGGCCCGGAGCGCAGCGGTACCGGGGTGAAGCCGCAGAGGGCGGCACTGGCCGGGTTGGTGCCGTGAGCGGTGTCGGGAATAAGAATACGCCGGCGCTGCTGCCCCTGTTTGCGGAAATAGGCGGCGAACATCAGCATCGCCGTCAACTCGCCCTGAGCACCGGCAGCAGGCTGCAGCGAGACTGCGTCCATGCCGGTAATTGTCGCCAGAAACTGCTGCAGCTCGAACAATATCCGCACCATACCCGGTGACATTTCCGGCAGCAGAGGGTGAGCGGCGACGATCCCCGGGGTGGCGGCCAGCCGCTCGTTGAGTTTCGGGTTGTATTTCATCGTGCAGGACCCCAGGGGGTACATGCCGGTATCGATGCCGAAGTTCCACTGGGACAGGCGGGTATAGTGCCTGACTACGTCGACTTCGCCCAGATCGGGGAAATCGGGCGCCTCGCCAAGCAACGAGGCATCGACGTCCACTTCCGGCACATCCTGCTCCGGCATGCTGAAAGCCGATCGCCCCTTGCTGCCCTTTTCCCACAGAAGCGCCTCCTCAAGAATCAGGCCGGAGGTTCCCGGTCCGTCGGTCATGATCGCACCTCCTTGCAAATCTCATCAATAATTGTCCGCGATACGGTCTCGGTGGCGCAGAACAGGTAGGCGTCCTGCAGGGCCGGGGCAAAACTCTTAAGCGGCAAACCGGCGACAATGCCCCGCTCCGCCAGGAGCCGGCGCTTCTGCTCAAAGCCGGCAGGCAGGCGCGCGGCAAACTCGTTGAAGGTCGGCCCGCTGTAGAGCAGCTGAGCGCCAGCGGCGAGCAGACCGTTTTTCAGATAGGATGCCTTGTCGTAATTGAGCTTGGCCAGCCGGCGCAAGCCGCTGCCGCCGAGGCTCGCCATATAGACCGCCGCTGTCAACGCACACAACCCCTGGTTGGAACAGATGTTCGAGGTCGCTTTTTCGCGCCTGATATGCTGTTCACGGGTGGACAGGGTCAGCACGAAACCGCGCTTGCCGTCCAGATCCACGGTCTCGCCGACCACCCGGCCGGGCATGTTGCGCACATGCTCCATCCGGCAGGCAAACATGCCGAGGCCGGCACCGCCCAGAGACGGAGCGATACCGAAACTTTGACCTTCTCCGCAGACGATGTCCGCCCCGCAGGAGCCGGGGCTCCGCAGCAAGCCGTAGGCGAACGGCTCGGTAAAACAGGTGACCAGCAGGGCCCCGGCGTCGTGAACAACCGCTGCCGCGGCCGCCAGGTCTTCGATCACGCCGAAAAAGTTGGGCGACTGCAGCGCCACGGCGGCAAGCTCCTCTGATGCCGGCAGGGATGCCAGGTCGGTGCGGCCGGCCTCATCGAGCGGCAACTCGACAATCTGAAAGCCACCGGGCTCCAGATAGGTCCGCACCACCTGCCGATAGTGCGGATGAATCGCCGCCGAGACGGCCACCGTCCGCTTCTTGCGCGCCAGGCGCACGGCCATCACCATGGCCTCGGCAAGCGCCGAAGCGCCGTCATAGATAGAGGCGTTGGCCACTTCCATGCCGAGCAGGCGGGCGGTCAGGGTCTGATATTCGAAGATAGCCTGCAGCGTCCCTTGAGCCATCTCCGGCTGATACGGCGTATAGGCGGTAACGAATTCCGACCGGCCGGACAACGAGCGGACGATCTCCGGGACAAAATGATAATAACTGCCGCCGCCGACCAGCACCGCTCGGGCCGATGACAGCGACAGGTGGTCACCAAGATCCTGGAACCGACGCAGCAGGTCCCACTCGGAGAGCTGCCCGGGCACATCGATGTCCCCCCGGTAACGACAGTCCTCGGGAATATGGGCGAAAAGATCGTCGAGCCGCCGTTTGCCGACAGCGGCGAGCATCTGCTCTATCTCATCGTGGGTATGGGGGAGATAACGCATAACTCACCCTTGGAGGACGGCCAGATAGTCGTCACGACTGAGCAACTCATCATACTCGTCTTCATCGCTCGGCCGCAATTCAATGATCCAGTTTGCATACGGAGCCTCGTTGACCAACTCCGGTGCGTCGGCCAGATCCGTGTTGACCGCCACGACCTCCCCGGTGAGCGGCGCATACATCTCCGAAACCGCCTTCACCGACTCCAGCGTGCCGAACTCTTCACCTTTTTCAAAAACGGTGCCGACCTCGGGCAATTCGATAAAAACGATATCACCCAATTGATCCTGAGCATAATCGCTGATGCCGATCTTGACCGTCTTGCCTTCCTTACGCGCCCACTCGTGGTCCGCGGAGTAATAGACATCGCCCGGCAGATCCAATTCATCGATTTCTTTCATCTCGTCTCTCCCCTCGATTTATTGGTTTCTCATTTTCCGCATCGGTCGACGAGCCGTTCGATCAGGTCGAATGTCCTGCCTGATCTCAACCGGAATCGACCGTTTCCCGTCGACCAAGCGGACCTGCTCGCCACTGCGACACATGCGTGTTGTTCTGATAAACCCGCAACTCAACCCGCGGGGGTGGAAATCAGGCGGACGCCCCGCCGATTCGGGAGTGGCCATACTGATGATCCGCCCGCCGACCCGATCGATGGCCATATCCGTCGTACAGGTCAGCACCCGGCCGATCGCCTCGCCGTCTTCGGCCAGGACCGCCGTATCCGTCGTTACCGGGATTTTCCGCGGGTCATAGCCGGCAAAAGCAATGGTATAAGAGCGTTCACTACTGCCACGTAAGGCTTCCGCGCCGACAAACGGTTTACTGAACCGTCCACGCTGGTCGTCCCAGGGCAACACAAACGACCAGGGGGTATTTTGGAACAGCCAGTCGCCGATGTCCTGGTGGGACAGCGGTAGCACCGCGCCGGTACGCAACGAATCGCGGGCCGCGAGCCCGCAGGCGGTGATCGCAAAACGAGCGCCGGCGGCATGCAGCTTTTCCCAGACGCCAACGGTATCGGCGGCGGCCAGATACAGCTCGAAACCGAACTCCCCGGTATAACCGGTTCGTGAGACCAGCACCGGCGTGCCGTCCTTGAGCATGACCGGCACACCGCCGCCCGGCTCGATATCGCCTTTGCAGGAAAAATAGATCATATCGGCGAGGACCCGGTCGGGCTCGGCCAGGACGGTCTCCAGAACGAGGGCCGCGGCCGGTCCTTGCAGGTCGATTTTGCCGAGTCGCCCGCTGTAATCGTTTATCTCCGTCCGGAAACCGGGCTGCGCCCGCAGATGCTCGGCAACCACCGGCCCCATGCCGCTATTGACCACCACCATGTAGCGCTGGTCGGCCAATTGTGAGATAATCGCGTCATCGAGAACCGTCCCGTTCTCCTTGAGAAACAGACCGTAGACACACCGACCTGTTTTCAACGGCCCCGGCGGCGCCCCGATGCAGGTGCGCAGATCCCGGGTGAAACAGTGCTGCAGGAGCGACCGGGCGTCGTTGCCCGTCACGGTGAGCACCGCCATGTGGCTGGTATCGAACAATCCGGCTCCGGTCAGTACCGCCCGGTGTTCGTGTTTGACCCCCGACCGGTACCAGAGCGGCATCTGATAACCGCCGAATTCGGCCATGGCCGCATGCTGGGCCAGATGCCAATCATAGAGAACCGTTCGGGCCGGTTGGGTGGATCGACTGGTCATGTCGTCTTGTCGCGGTCTCCCGGAACCAACTGCGGCAACGGCACTTTCAGGTTGAAACTCTTGTAGACGACAAAGGTTTCCACCGATTGCACGTTGTCGATGCGGGACACCTCCTCCGTGTAAAATTGCAGAATACCGAACTGCTTGTTGGTCATGACGGTCAGCATCAGGTCAAAGCGACCGGTCACCACCGAAACAGAGATAACTCCCCGCAATCGGCTGAATTCCTCGGCCTTTTTTACCAGAGCCATGTCTTTGAGGCGTACCCCGACCATGACCACCGAGTGATCGGGCAGCGCCTCCGGGTCGACCAGACCGGTAATGGCCAGCACCCCCTCCTCGCGCAATTTGCGGACCCTGGTGCGCACCGTCCCCTCGGCTAGATGGAGACGATCGGCAACCATCTTGAAGGAGACCCGGCCGTCCTGGAGTTCATTGATTATGGCAATATCGGTAGCGTCCATGAGTTCCGGGATGAAAAAGAGTTGAAAAATGGTAGACCAGATCGACGATCATGTCAATAAAATAGAAATTATCTGACGATTCCATCGATTATTTTTCGATTATTTAACGATTCCGTCATTGTGCCGCATTCTCTGAGCCGCTACCGGCGCGGTGCACCTGCCACGGTGGCCATCGCGACAACGGCACGACGAGCCGGATTCCTGACACACGGCGCCTGCTATCGCAGGTTTAACCACGGCAGCCGCTCCGGTCAAGTTTTTCCTGAGCGATGGCCCGCTTCGTCGCAACCAATCTGATCTGCCAAATAAAACCTGGCAGAGCGGGGCCGAACCGTCTATCATTTGCCGAAAAGAAAAACCGCCCGTCATGCTGTCCACACCGGATCATCGGGTCTGTTGAAAAAACAACGCGCGTCATCAGAGGAACATCATGTTTACCGTCGCCGGAATCGGAGAACTCTTGTGGGACGTACTGCCAACCGAGGAAAAACTCGGCGGCGCCCCGATCAACTTTGCCTACCATGCCGCCGCCCTCGGTGCCGACGGCATCCCTATCTCCAGCATCGGCAAGGATCCGCGCGGCAGCAAGGCCCTGGACTTCCTCGCAGCAAAACAGCTCGATACCCGCTGCATCTCCATCTCCGATGAGCTGCCGACCGGCTTTGTCTCCATTGAGCTCGATAACGCCGGAATTGCACGATATCATTTCCCCGGCCAGGTCGCCTGGGACCGGTTGACCATCAACCGGGCGGCGCAGTCCGCCGCCGACCGACTGCACGCCGTCTGTTTTGGCACACTCGCCCAACGAAACGCATCGTCACGGGCGACGATCACCCGCTATTTGCACGGCCTGCCCGCCGGGACCAAGCGGGTTTTCGATCTCAATCTTCGCCAAGACTTTTATTCTCGGGACATCATCGAGACTTCTCTCGATCTGTGCTCGATCCTGAAACTCAACGACGATGAACTGGCGACTCTGGCGTCGATGTTCGGGCTGTCGGGAAGCACACCGGAGCAGTTGCACGGCCTGCTGCGCGGCCACCACCTGGAGCTGGTCATTTTGACCAGAGGCGCCGACGGTTCGATCCTGCTCTCGGAGAGGGAAATCTCGGATAACCCGGGAACGGCCACAACCGTCGTCGATACCATTGGTGCCGGTGATTCGTTTACTGCGGCGGTTACCATCGGCCTGCTGCTTCATCAGCCGCTGGCCGAAATCAATGAAACTGCAAATCGCCTGGCAGCCTATGTCTGCAGCCAGTCCGGAGCGATGCCCGATATTCCTGAGACGTACGCCTATCGCTGA
>CAYSSK010000009.1:0-3675 GCA_964433645.1 uncultured Desulfofustis sp. | reverse complement strand
CTCAAGAGACATCCCGTAGATTCCGACCGTCACCAGACGACAGCTCGAAGAGGCAGTCCGGCTCCCAGAGCGAGACCGCGGCCGGATCGAAGTCTTGGAGCTTTTTCAGGTCGGCGGTTCCGGTCAGGATCAGCGGCGTCGCCGGCCCGCCTGCCTGCTCGGCGAACAATCGCAGAACCCCCTCAAGCGTTGCCGGAAACATCGTTTCTCCGTTTTCTATCAACAGCAGACAGGGCTGGCCACCCTGCTCGCTGTCGAGACCTTGACGGATGCCCCGCCAGATCGTCGCGCTGTTGCTCTGGTCGGGCAGTTCGATGGCGAGTTGCCGGCCGATGCCAAGGAGGATATCACTGACCGAACCGCCGGGGGTGTCGACAACGATCACCCGGTAATAATCGGCAAGTCGAGACCGGGCCTGGCGACAGAACCTGGCACGATCGTCGAGGTTGTCGGCAACGGCCACCACCAGGCGGCTGCCGCCCTGGATCGCACCGACCAGCGAGTCGATCACATCGTCGTCGTCGCCACCGTCCTCACGCTCCGCTGTTGGGTGTTCTGTTACCGGCTCCACCGGGTTGGCATCGGCTGCCGCCGATTGCTCAGGCTGCGGCGCATCCGCTACGGCACCGACTCCGATCAGCACATCGAGGACCGCTTCTGCCGCCATGGACAACTCCACGGCGCCAATACTGCCCGCTACCCGGGCCGTCCGGTAGAGATGCGCACGATCCGCGGTGACCCGGCCGTTGATGGTGCCGTGACAGTCCAGTTGCCGCAGATCGGCCTCTCCGATTAGCCGACCGCTAGCGCCAAGCTCGAGGTGATCACCGCGCAGCGAACCCTCGACGGTTCCGTCAAGACGCAGGAAGCCGCGAAAATGGAGCTCGCCGGTAATGGTCATCTGTTCAGAGATCTGTGAATCGGGGACGCTTCGCTGGCTCATCTGATGTTCCCTCCTGCTGCGGTCGAAAACCGGAAAAGGGTCGGTGTTGTTTACAACTATGAACTGTTGCGGCGCCGGCTGCAAGGCAAATATCGCCGACGGGAACGGATAGCGGCCGGGATCGATGCTCGATGCTCTTACGATCCCGTTCCGGGCAGGCGGCTCTGCTCGAGCAGCCGGGCAACCTGCGGCCAGACCGTCTCCAGCCCCAGATCCTCCAGTTTGCCGGCTTGCAGCCAAGCGAAGGAGGTATGCTGGATACCGGTTGTCATCGCCGGGGCATGATCGCCAAACAGCGCCAGACCTGGGCTGCGGAGATGGGCGGCGAGATGAGTCGGTCCGGTGTCGTTGCCGATCACCAAAGCGGCCTGGCGAATCAGGCCGGCCAGCGCAAATATGTCGTAATAGCCGGCGTCGGGCACCAGCATGTCCCCCGGGATGGCCCGGCATAGCTCCATTTCCGCCGGCCCGGGGACGGTGACCACCCGCCGGCCCAGAGTCAACAACCGTTCGGCCAGCTCCGGGAAATACGGCCACCGCTTCGCGTCATGGGCTGTCGATGCACCGGGGATAAGAAGCACATAGCCCGGCACCAGACCGGCCAGGCGCATTACGTCGCTGACATCATCGGCCAACCAGGACACATCGCCGCTTCGGGTATAACGAGTCTTGATGCCGGCCAGGCTCAGATGGTTGGCAAAATGATCGGCGGCACAGCAATCACCCGGCCGCCGTAACCGCCACGTGCAGCCGAGAGCATCGCCAAGCCACGGAACCCGGGGAAACAGCCAGCGCCGATAAAAACGGGTGCGGCCGACCTGCTGCAGATCATAGACCCGCTCGATCCGGATTGCCTGCAAGCGTTGCCGCAGGTCGAACATACCGGCCGGATTGAAGCGGGAAACCCGGGGATCGACAAAGACCCGATCCACCCAGGGGCAGCGCTCCATGTAGCGGCGGTAGGGCGGCGTCGTCATCACCGTGATCGAGTCGCATCGGTGGTGCTCGCGGATATCGCGCAACGCCCCGTCGGCCTGGACAAGATCGCCCAGAGCGCCGAGCTTGATAACCAGGATCGTCCCCATTAATAGGCGTGATAGGCTTTTTCTTCGATGATATCCGAACCCAGCACATCGTTGACTCGATATTTCAAGGCTGCGCGGCGATCATTGGTTCGATAGACTTGTCGCGCCAACTCGATAAAACGCTCCCCGAAGTCGCGGCGCCGCTCACAATCACGAATTTCATCTTCGATCTCCCAGAGCGCCGTGTTGACGCCGTGCAATTGTTCCGCCAGTTCAGCCAGTTCGTCGTCGGCAACCCCTCGAGGGTGCCAGGCTGCCTCCAAAACGGCCAGCTCCCTGAGGACATTGCGCCGCTTTTCGGGATCCGCGAGACGGTCTTTTTTGATCCGTAAAATAGTTATCTTATCGAGCAATTCGCCCCAGGATACCGGAATCGTCACCGACATTTTTTCTGCCCCCTGGCGTTAGCGCCGCTGCAAAACCAAGAAAAAAACCTTACCTTCTTCCGAAAGAACATGCTTTGGCAGCCGTTTTTACCATAAATTTTGTTTCCTGTCTGCCCCTTGTCACCTTCTGCCGGCCATTGCTCAAAACCGATTATCATCTATCATGTATCTCGCCTTCATCGACACAGCCGGCCAGCGACGCTACGAAATCCGACAATCGATCTTCGATGCCGACCGACTCTGCTACACGTCCCGGCTGGTTTTTGACCTCGGTTTCGATCCGGGCCGATTCATTGTCCGGCTCGACGAGGATATCTGTTATTTTTCCGATGAATTATTTGATTGTCTCGACCATTCCACCAGCCACGACCCGACAACGCTGCTGGAGGAACTGCTCTGGGATTTTCTGCCGGCCGAAGAACAGCACCGTCTGGCGATTTTTCGTTATCGCGGCCGGGCCACCGTCCGCCCCTTTTCTCGGGAAGACCGGGAGGCAATCGAACACCAGGTCCATCTTTTCGATCGACGACGACTCTATTATCTCAGATACGGTGCCGTCGATCAGAGCAGGATTGCCCGGATCAACCCGAAACTCTATCGGCCCCTCCTGCAGAAAAGCCGGGATGAACGGGAGTTCTATTTCCGTGATCTGGAAAAGGTCCTGCACGCCGGCGAACTGAAAACCTACGTCTTTGCCATTTTCGACCTCCAGCGTCATTTCAGGCAAACCTATTCGGCGACGATGCCCGAGGCCCTGAACCAGATCGAGATCGCCGATCGTTTTGTCGCTGATCTCTGCGCCCTCAACAGCGACCCTCTCTTTTCGGGTGGGCTGCCGCCCACCGACTCTCTGCAGAACCATCTGGTCCGCTATCTGATCATGTTCTTTGATTACGGTTACGGCAGGCGCTCGCTGTTCGACGATTTCCTTCGGGAATTCATGGGCCGGCACCGGTCTTTTCAATGGCCGGACCGTAAACCGACGATCAGTACCGATAGAGCTGAAGAAATTTTTGACGAGAAATGGCACGAGTTGCAGACCATGAGCAAACGGGAGCTGACCAGGCTCTACCGTCGTCGGGCCAAGCAACTGCACCCAGACAGCGGCGGCGACCACCAGCAATTCATCGATCTCACGGCTGCTTACGCATCATTACTCGTTGGCAAAAAAGGTTGAACACCGATGTTGTTCGGCCCTTTCCCGGTCGACCGGGGTCGGTTATATTCCCAGCCGCAGGTTATTTCATATCCCAGGACCAGG
>CAYSSK010000008.1:0-58625 GCA_964433645.1 uncultured Desulfofustis sp. | reverse complement strand
CATTGTTCGTTGTGACTTCCAGTCATGGGGGTTATTTCATATCAGCTTGTGAAGAGGTGAAGGCATGGCGCAAATCGATGCATTTTTCAAACTGATGAACGATGAAGGTGCTTCGGACTTGCATATGGTCTCAGACCAGCAGCCGGTCCTGAGGATTCGCGGCGACATCGAACGGGTCAAGTTCAAGAAGATGAGCAACGATGATCTCAAGGCCATGCTCTACGAGATCTGCCCGGAAGACAAGATCAAGGTCTTCGAGGAAACGGGAGATATCGATTTCGGTTATGAAATTCCCGGCCTGGCCCGCTATCGGTGCAACTTTTTTCAGCAGAAATACGGTATCGGTGCAGTATTCCGGGAAATTCCGAGCGAGATCATGACCTGCGAGCAATTGGGGCTGCCCAAGGTCATAGCCCGTCTGGCCCATCTGCCGAAAGGACTTGTGCTGGTCACCGGTCCGACCGGTTCCGGTAAATCAACGACACTGGCCGCTATCGTCGACGAAGCCAACAAAGTGCGTAAACACCATATCCTGACCATTGAAGACCCGATTGAATTCGTCCATAAGAGTCAGAAATGTTTGATCAACCACCGGGAGATCGGCACCCATACCAAAGGTTTTGCGCAGGCGCTGCGCGGCGCCCTTCGTGAGGATCCCGACGTCATCATGGTCGGTGAGATGCGCGATCTGGAAACTATTTCACTGGCCATGGAAGCGGCAATGACCGGGCATCTGGTCTTTGCCACGCTGCATACGTTGAACGCGATGAAGACCGTCGATCGGGTCATCGAAATTTTCCCGGCAACCCAGCAGGGCCAGGTCCGTTCGACTCTGGCCGATGCCTTGAAGGCGGTCGTCTCCCAAACGCTGTTTAAACGAATTGATGTCAAAGGACGTGTCGCTGCCCTGGAAATCCTGATTGCGACCCCGGCGGTGCGCAACCTGATTCGTGAAGGAAAAACCTACCAGATCCTGTCATCCATGCAGACCGGGAAAAAATACGGTATGCAGACCATGGACGATGCAATCATGGCCTTTCTCGAGAAGAAGATGATCAGTGCCGACGACGCGTATTCCAATTCGATCGAGAAAGCAAAATTCCTCAAATTCCTGCGCAAGCCGCCGTCGGACTTCACCGAGGTGTGATAGGTCCGTCGTTGCCGAGTCCGTCGATCAGCCACCGTCCGTCCTTGAAGGATCGAATCCGGTAGCCGTCCTCAACGGTCTCGATCACAATGGTCCCGTGATCGACCGTGGTCAGCAGCGTCGTCTCGTGCTGTTGCGCGAAATCGCGCAGCGACTGTGCAGGAAACAGGCCGCGGTTCCGATCCCCGGAGGAAACGATCAGCTGTTTCGGAGCGACAGCGGCGAGGAAGTCCGGCGAGTTCGATGTCGCCGAGCCATGATGCGCTGCGATCATCAGGTCAGCCTGAAGCGATTCCCGGGCCGCCAGTAATTCCCGTTCCCTGGCCGTGCCGATATCGCCGGGGAACAGCATTGCAAAGCGGGGGGTCTGAAGGAGCACCACCAGGCCGTTGTCGTCCTCCGTTGCCTCGCCGGAGCTTATCCAGCGTCGCTTCGCCGGGGTACCGCTGGCGGAGCCGACGGCGTTGAACCGATATCCCTTTCCTTCGATAAACGTACCGCCATCGGGAAACATGACGGTCACCCCCCGTTTCTCGGCCAGCCGACAGAGTTGATCGTAGCCGGGTTTGCCGGCATCGAGGTAGGGAAGCCAGAGACGATCGACCGCAAATCGGTCGAGCACGGCGTACATGCCGTTATAGTGATCGGCATCGGCGTGCGAGATGATAATGTCGTCGAGCCGGGCGATATTGCGGTGCCACAGATAGGGAGAGATCAGCGCGATGCCGCAGTCAAACCCCGGAGAACTGCGGGAGCCGCCGTCGATCAGCACGTTTCTGCCGTCACGAAGCTCGACCAGGACACCATTGCCATGGCCGACATCGAGGACGGTGATCCGGTCCTGTCCTTTCAACCTGTCGGCAAACGGAGTGAGCGGCAGGAAGAAGCTCGCCAGGCAGCAGAAAAAAGCAAAACCCGCCAGCAGGCGGAACCGGCCCGATGTGCCGGGGGAAGGGGCGAACCAGAGTGCCAGGCTGGTGTAGTAAAGGATCATGGCCAACAGTGCCGGGGCCGGGAGCCAGATCGAGCTGAACTGCAGTGATGAGAAGAAGGAGGCAACAGCAACGGCGGCTACCAGCGCCCAACTGCCGACGTGCAGCAACAGGTCCGCGGCCGGCAGACTGACGGCCAGCAGCGGCAGGGCAAGAAAGCCGAATACCATGGCCCACAGACAAACCAATGGTTCGATGATCAGATTGGCGGCGATGGAGACCGTTGTGACTCGATTGAAATGATAGAGCAGCAGCGGCATTGTACCGATGGTGGCGGCGACGGTGACGGCGACGGCGCCGAGCAACCACCAGCGTAAACGGTTGACGCCGGCAAGCTGGCGTTGTTTTGTACCGAATCGCTGCATCAGCGGCGGGACGATCAGCATGATTGCTGCCACAGCGGAGAAAGAGAGCTGGAACGAAGCATCTTCCAGGGAGAGCGGATCGTAGAGCAGAATGACCAGCGCTGCGCCGGCCAGCGTGGTAAAGGGCGATTTCAGCCGGTCGGTGCCGAGGGCGATAACGACGAAGAGGGCCATGACGAAAGAGCGAACCACCGGGGGCTGAGCACCGGCCAGTAGCGTGTAGAACAGGAGCGGAGGAAGGCAGAGCAGCATCGAGATTTTCATGACATTAAAGTGCAGGATCAAATATTCGGAGCGCCGCAGCAGCCAGTAAACGGTCTGAAAGATGAAGAAGCCAAGCAGGCCGAGATGCATGCCGGATATGGCCAGAATATGCGCCACACCCGAGCCTTTGAAGGACTCCAGAGTCCGCGCCGCGATGCCGCTTCGCTCGCCGATCAGCAGGGCCCGATAGAGCCCGGCGGCGGGTTGGTCGAGCAGGTCGTCGAGGTGATTACCGATGATCGCCCTGATCCGTTCGATGCGGTAGCCGTCCTGCCGGCTGTCTGCGGCCAGTTCATTATCCGCCGGCGCGATCAGCAGCGGCGACGCGACCGTACCGATGGCGGCAATACCCCGGCGGGCCAGATAGCGGCGATAATCAAATGTTCCCGGGATCGAACCGACAGTCGGCAGGCGCAGTGAGGCGCGGACGGCCAGCAGGTCGCCGGGCAAAAAACGATCAGGCCAGCGACCCTTCAGGCGCAGCAGAAGACGGACGCTGATGGGCCGAACATCCTCTGTTGCCGTTGTTCCGAGATGATCGACATCAATCAGGGCCCTGCTGACCAGACCGTCATCGGCCACCAGGGAAGCGAGTCGGCCGACGATAACGACTTCCGTCTCGGTTTCGGCGAGTGCTTTGATCGCCGTCGGCACGACTATCCGCGCCTCTTCCTGGCTTCCCCGCAGGCCGCCGAGCAGGAAAAAACAGCAGCAGAGCAAGACGATGGCGATTGTTTCCCGTCGTCTCAGCCAGAGTGTCAGGGCCAGTGCCGCCAGGAGCAAAACCGGCAGGACAAGGGGAGCAGCGGCCAGACCCTGGCGGAAAACGATGCCGGCGGCGAACAGCAGGGTGCAGCAGAGCAGCAGGTTGGTGTGACAGGCGGAGATGAAGGCAGTCACAAGAGTTCCCGGATCATTGCCAGGTGTTTGGCGATGACATTTCCCTGGCGCCGGGTGCAGTCCCGGGCACGCAGGCCGGTGGTGCGCCGCAGATCGGGAAATTGGACCAATTGTTCGAGGGTTGCCAGGATTGTCTCTTCGTCCTGGACCTGGAAGGCCGCCTGACAGGCCAGCAGTTCGGCGCTGATTTCGGCAAAGTCCTCCATGTGCGGGCCGAACAGAATCGGACAGCCGGAACGGGCGGCCTCGATCGGATTATGCCCGCCTTCCGGCACCAGGCTGCCGCCGATGAAGGCGATGTCGGCACGGCCATAGAGAGCGGCCAGGTCGCCGATGGTATCGATAATGGTTACCGCGGTGGTATCGACAGAGTGCTGGGTCAGCCGTGTTGCCGACAGGCCGAATTGACTTGCCAGCCCGAGCAGCGCCCCGCTCCGTTCAATTCGGCGGGGTGCCAGCGCCAGGTGGAGACGGTGGCGGTTTGCCAGCGTTTTGTAAGAGGACAGCAGCAGTTCTTCTTCGCCGGGATGGGTCGAACCGCAGAGAATGAGCAGGTGCTCCGCCGACCGCCCGGAAAGTGGCGGCGGCAGTTGAGAAACCGGTTCTTGAGCAGGTTCCGGGGCGACGCACTTGAGGTTTCCCAGGGTGTGCACTTTGTGCTGCTCCACCCCGAGCTGCCGCATTGCCGCGGCAGCTGCGGCGGTCTGCATGCACAGTAGTTCGAATTGGTTGAACAACGGGCGAAAGAATGGCGCAAACCGGCGATAGGTGTGCATCGAGCGTGCCGATATCCGGCCGTTGACCAGGACCGCCGGAACGCCGGCAGCGGACAGCTCGAAAAGCAGGTTCGGCCAGAAATCGGTTTCGACCAGGATGAACAGATCGGGAGCAATTGTCTTGATAAAGTGTCTGACAACCGGCAGAATGTCGATGGGAAAAGCGATGACACTATTGACGAACGGCCCGACGCGTGCCTCGGCCAGGTCGCGGCCGCTGCCCGTCGTTGCGGAAAAGATCAGCATGTCGCGCGGCCGTTCGGCGCGAAGGGCGCGGACCAGCGGCAGGGCGGACGTTACTTCGCCGACGGAGAGCGCATGAATCCAGATGACCCGGCCGGAATACGTGTCCGCTCGGGGCAGATCTCGGCCGAGCCGCTGCAGCAGTTTGCGATGCTTGCCCGGCCACCACAGGAGCAGGGGCAGAGCGAGCAACAACAGCGGCGCGGTGAGCAGCTGCAGGGTGTTGTATAACAGTCTCATCACGGATCGGGAGTGCTCCGAGGCAGCTGTATATGAGAACCAGCGATGAACATCATTCTGCTTGAATCACATGAGATTGTCGATTGCCAGGTCCGGCTTGACGGCAGGCGAGCCGATCATATCATCGACGTTCTCCGGGCACGCCCTGGCGACTTGATCAAAATAGGGATAATAAACGGAAAAGTTGGCCATGGCACGATAAAAGAGCTGCAGCGATGCCGGCCCCGTTTGGTGACGGCAACGGTTGTTTTGGACAGCGAGCCGCCTCCGGCTCCTCCGATCGATGTGGTACTGGCGCTGCCGCGGCCGATTATGCTCAAGCGCATCCTCGGTCAGCTTGCCGCCCTGGGCATCGGTCGCTTGTATCTGGTCAATGCCCAGCGGGTGGAAAAGAGTTTTTGGGACGCGTCGGTGCTCGACGAACAGAACCGGCGTCAGCTGTTGCTCCAGGGACTGGAACAGGCAGTCGATACCATGCTGCCCCGGATAACGTTACATCGGGGGTTTCGGCCCTTTGTCGAAAACGAATCGGTGCAGCTCGCCGGACGCTACCAACACATGGTGGTGGCCCATCCCGGAGCTGTCCCGACCCCGGTCGACCGGTATCGGCCGGGGCCGGGACGGGTGCTGCTGGCCGTCGGCCCGGAGGGCGGTTGGAACGAGTACGAGATCGACGGTCTGGTGCGGGCCGGTTTCTCCCTCGTCTCTCTTGGCCCGCGCATTCTCCGGGTCGAAACGGCGGTTGTCGTCCTGCACGCGTTGCTCACTCAGCTGAGTCGGCGGGAGATTGCAGCGGGGGCGCCGCCTGAGACTCCCTGAAAGAGGAGAAGATCGTACGGGCCAACTCGGGGCCGATGCCGTCTACGGCCTGTATTTCTTCGAGCGACGCGGCGGCGATTCGCTTAACGCTGCCGAGCCGGCTCAACAATTTCTTCTTCCTGGCCGCACCGACCCCCGGGATAGCATCGAGCCGGGAAGAAAGGGCCTGTTTGCGTCGAAGCGAGCGGTGCACCGTCACACCAAAGCGATGCGCTTCGTCCCTGACCCGCATCAAAAAGAGCAGGACCGGGCTGTGCGCCGGCAGCATGATCGGATTCTTCCGGCCGGCACGATAGAGCTTTTCTCCTTCCTCCTCCCGTTCTTTGGCGATACCCAGCAGGGTCACCGCTGTGTCGAGGGAGGCATCGCGCAGCGCCGCCTCGGCGATGCCCAGCTGTCCCCGCCCGCCATCGACCATGAACAGGTCGGGCAGATCGTCTTTGTCGACGGCGCGCTTGAAGCGACGCTGCACCACCTCTTTCATCATCGCATAGTCGTCGGGGCCGTCGACACCGGTGATCCGGTAATGCCGGTATCCGGCGGTATCCGGTTCGCCGTCGGAGAAGCGGACCAGGGAGCCGACCGGGTTGGTGCCGCTGATCGTAGAAATATCAAGACATTCGATAGATTGAGGAGGGGCGTCCAGGTGGAGCTTGTCGGCCATGGATTGGGCCAGGCTTTGCCAGCTTTTTTGCTTGCGGCCCGCTTCTTCGAAGAGCTGGCGGGCGTTGGCCTGGGCCATCTTGACCAGGTTGCGGCGGGTGCCGCGCCGGGGGACAAAAACGGTGACCGTGCGGCCGGCGCAATCTCCAAGTCGTTCGGTGATCAACGCCTGATCATCGATGGCAAAGGGCAGCAATAGTTCACCCGGCGGAGGCAGCTGCTCGTCGTAGAGTTGTTTCAGGATCTGGGCGAGAATAACCGGATCGTCGCCGTAGGGATCGTCGAGGGTGAACCGCCGCGTGCCGGTAACAATACCGCCGCGGACGACAAGCAGCACCACGGCGACCGAGGTCTGGTGCCTGGCGAATCCGAATACGTCGCGGTCCCGGTTCGCCTGGGAGACGACCAGTTGTTTTTCAAGTGTCGCCTTGACCGCGGCCACGCGGTCGCGAAGCAGGGCCGCCTGCTCGAAATCCAGGGTGTCGGCGGCGGCCTGCATGTCCTGTTGCAACTGCTTGACCAGCTCGTGGTTCCTGCCTTCGAGAAACAGCAGGACGTTGCCGACCATGTCGAGATACAACTGCCGGTCTGCTTTGCCGGCACAGGGCGCCAGACACCGGTTCATCTGATAATTGAGGCACGGTCGTCGGCGCGGTCTCAATTCGCTCCCCTTGCAGCGCCGCAGGGGAAATATGGTCATCAGCAGGCGCAGGGTCGACCACATCGCCGAGGATGAGGAATAGGGGCCGAAATAGCGGGAGCCGTCTTTTTTTTTGCGACGGGTCATGAAGACCCGCGGCCAGGGCTCCTGAACCGTCACCTTGATCAGCGGGTAGCTTTTATCATCGCGCAGGATGATATTGTATTTCGGACGGTGGCGCTTGATCAGCGACGCTTCGAGAATCAAGGCCTCCTTCTCGGTGTGGGTGATAAGGAAATCGACGCTGCGGACATGGCTGAGCATGACCGCCGTTTTACTCGCCGCCGGGCCGGAGAAATGGACATAGGACGCAAGCCGTTTAGCGAGATCCTTGGCCTTGCCGACGTAGAGCACAGCCGAGCTGCGGTCGAGCATCAGGTAGACCCCGGGGGCGTGCGGCACGGTGGCGAGAAATTCCTGGTCGAGCATGGAAGATGGGCGGCGGTTGGCGGTGCTCGTCACCGATTTGTTCCTTTACTTGCAGATCATCATTGGCTACAAAAGGGGATGCCGGGCGGCCGGCGGCCGGGGCCGTCTCAAGCCGCCCGGGCACGGATCGACACAACGCCGACATGAACCCCTTCTACAAGATAGCCATCGATCGCGTCAACGCCAATTATCTGTCCGGTTGGTGTTTTCATCGACTCCGGCCCGATCGGCCGGTCCGCCTGCACTGCCGGATCGGCGGCAGGGTGGTGGCCGAGACGGTTGCCGACCGGTTTCGCGAAGACCTGGTGGCACTCAACATTCATCGCAGCGGGCGGTGCGGCTTCGAGTTCGTTCTTGCCGCCGAGCACGGAGCCGCCGGCGGCGGGCAGGTCCTCGAAATAGCCGTGCCGGGCTCCATGCCGGCGCTGCTCCGCGTGTCTGCGAGTTCGCTGGAGCCGGTCGGTATGCGCAGGATCGTCGACCGGCTGCGCTCACTGTCGCCGCTGCGCTATCGGGGTAAAAACATTTTCTTCATGCATATTCCGAAAACGGCGGGTACCTCGTTCAATACGCTGGCCTGTTCACTGCTCGCCGGCGACGGCGTTGTCGCCCATCTGGAGCTGACCGACCGTAGCCGCTATCCGCAGTTGCAGAAACAAAACCGTTACCTGTCGGGGCATTTGCCGGTCGGGGCCTGGAAAAGCTGTTTCGACCTGAGCCGGGCGGATCTGTTGACCATCGTCAGAGAACCATACGGACATCTGCATTCCCACTTGAACTGGCTGATCGAAACGGCCACCCGCTCAACGGACAATTATTTCAAGCAGCAGAACCGGGTCATCTACGATCTCGGCCGCCGGCTGGCCGGGCTCGATTTCTCGGAACCGGCGGCCGTGCAGCGATTCGTGGCCGACCTGGATGATCTTGGCGCGGCGTTTCTCGATAACGCCCAGACCAGGTATTTCCTGGACTACCAGCCACGGCGTACCGCCCCCGCCGATCTCCAGCAGGCGCTCGGCAATCTGCCGCTGTTTCACGCCATCGGTGTGACCGAAGCATATCCTGCCTTTGTCGATCGTTTCCTGGCCGGCTACCACCTGCGGCAACCGCCGCCCAAAAGTGTCCTCAACCGCTCCGCCGCTCCGCCGCTCTATGACCATACCCATCCGGAATTCCAAGA
The DNA here is from genome assembly GCA_964433645.1 of uncultured Desulfofustis sp. Taxonomy (GTDB): domain Bacteria; phylum Desulfobacterota; class Desulfobulbia; order Desulfobulbales; family Desulfocapsaceae; genus Desulfofustis. Next base: position 49,907 of record CAYSSK010000008.1, on the reverse strand, counting down.
AGTGCTGGCGCCTTTGGTCGAGCTTGATCGCCGCCTGTATGGAGACATTCAGGCCCACCTGTGAAGCGGCCGCCTGGCCATACCGATCGGCGGCGGTCGATGACACCGCCGGCTATCAATGACCGTTTACCCGAGCGCTAAAACAGAGTAGTATGCTCCCGTTTTCCAGATTGGCGACCTCGTGGCGCCCATCCCGGTCCAGTACCGGCGACACCGCTGCAACCGGGGTGAACAGAGCGAAATGAATGACCTATGCAGGAGTAAACGGCAGGTTTCATGACCACGGTCAGTGTGATCATCCCCTGTTATAATCAGGGCTCCTTTCTCGACGACGCCGTCGATTCGGTGCTGGCGCAGACCTATGGTGACTTGGAGATTATCGTCGTCAATGACGGCTCCACCGACGCAGCGACGAACCGCAAGCTGGAGGACTATCGGCGCGACAAGACCCGGGTGGTGACCACCGCCAACCAGGGGCTTGCCGCCGCCCGCAACAACGGCATCGCCGTGGCTGCCGGCGACTATATCCTGCCGCTCGATGCCGACGACCGGATTGCGCCCCCCTACCTCGAGGAAGCGGTCGCCGTGCTCGACAGGGAACCGCACACCGGCATCGTCTATTGCCGGGCGCGGCTTTTCGGGGCGGTCGAAGCCGACTGGCTGCTGCCGGAATACAGTATCGAGGAGATGCTGCGGGACAACGTCATCTTCTGCAGCGCGCTGTTTCGCCGGGCCGACTGGGAATTGGTCGGCGGCTACGACACCGGCATGGTCCACGGCTGGGAGGATTATGAATTCTGGCTCTCGCTGATCGAGAGGGGGCGGGCGGTGCGGTGTCTGGACGGGCGTTATTTTTATTACCGGGTGGCTGCCGATTCGATGGTACGCAGCCGGGAAAAGCAGCAGAAACTGGCGATGTTCAAGCGGATCTATCAGCGCCATGCCGCTTTCATCGGCGAGCATATCGAGGCCTGGCTGGCGCCGCTGCTGGAATCCCGGGAATCGTATCACACCGCTCGGCTCTATGTCGATCGCGGTGCCGGCCTCAGTGACGAAGACAGTATTGCCCGAAAAGTGAGCAGGGGCCGGCAGGTGCTGAGGTTTTCGGTCGAAACGTTCGCTGGGCGACGAGCTTTTCGTTTCGATCCCGCCGATTGTCCTGTATCCGTTGAAATTATTGAAATCGTAATGGAAACCGGACAAGGTCGGGCGTCCGTCGACCTGGCGCAGGTCGGCGCCAATGCCCTGTATCGGTACGGAAACCTGTTTTATTTCAACACCGCCGATCCGCAGCTTTTTTTGCCGGCGGCAAGCGGCAGTGAAGATGCGGTTCGCACTATCGTGATAACCGTCGATATCCTCGCCCTGGGTGAAGCGGCGGTGCACCGGATTGTCGAATATCAGCAGGAGCAACTGGCAAGGCATCGTTCCCGTTCCCTCCGGTCGAGATTCTTCCCGTTTCGCACAAGAGACGGTCGGCCATGAAACAATGGCATAAACTCAGGCTGTTCTGCAAAAGCCTGATCAGTACAGACTATCGAGATTACCGGTATGTCCGGAACCTCCAGGTCTTTGATGTCAAATATTATTTCAGTTTCATCGAGGACAACGAATCGGTAGCCGGTGACCCGCTGCTCACCTATTTTTCCCATTGGCGGCGAAGTCTGCACGGCTTGCATCGGGTGTGCCGAAGCTGGCGGCAAATGCCGGATCCGCACCCGCTGTTCGACACGGCGTTTTATCTGAAAAAGTATTTTCCCCACGGCCTGCGACGTAACCCGTTTGCTCATTATCTGCGAAAAGGCTGGAAACGGGGCTGGCGGCCAAGCCCCTATTTCGATCCGGATCTGTATCGGCAGCGTAGCGATTGGGATCCGCATCGGGAGAACCCGCTCACCCATTACACCAGAACCGGGGCGGGCGCGGCGATCAGTCCGTCTGTTTTTTTTGATATCGACTGGTATATCGACAAGACCCAGGTGTTAGGTCCCGCGAGGAGCTGGATCATTCGTCACTATAAGTTATATGGGGCGAAGGAACAGAAAAGCCCGATCCCGGTTTTTGATCCCCGGTTTTATCTGCAGCACCTCCCGGACTCAGCTGCCGATGGTGCCTGCAGAGACCCGCTGATTCATTATGTAACGGCCGAATCGGAAAGCACGGTGCGGCCCAGCCGATTTTTCGACCCCCTCTTTTATCGGAATCGTTATCTAGGCGGGAGAAAAAGTGATTCGCCGCTGGCGGATTATCTGCGGTGCGGCGTTTTTTCCGGCAACTATACCGATGAGCGGATTGCCGAGCTGGCGTACAAACCGATTATTTCAATTATTGTCCCGGTGCACGATACCAATCATCATTTCCTCAATTGCTGTATCAGGTCGGTGCTCTATCAGGCCTATCCCCACTGGCAGCTCTGTCTGGTAGATGATTGCAGTACCGACGGGGAGATAGCACCGCTGCTCACCCGGTGGGCAGCTCGGGATAGCCGCATCAACGTGGCGTTTCATCAGCGCAATACCGGGATATCCGGCGCAACGGCAACCGGGGTCGAGCTGGCCGACGGTGCTTATTTCGGCTTTCTGGACCATGACGACGAGCTGACACCCGATTGTCTCTATCGGGTTGCCAGGAGCATCAACGAGACCGGTGGATCACTTTTTTATACCGATGAAGATCTGATCGGGGATGACGGGTCCAGGCAGGGGGTTTTCCACAAGCCGGATTATAACCGCGAGTTGTTGTTTTCCCACAACTACATCACCCATTTTGTCGTTATCAAAAGAGAGTTGTATGAAAAAATCGGGGCGATGAGCGGAGCCTATGACGGAGCTCAGGACTTCGACCTGGTCCTGCGGGCGACCGAGCGGACCGAGCACGTCGTCCATATCCCGCGAGTGCTTTATCATTGGCGCACGGCGGCAACATCGACGAGCATCAATCACGACAAAAAACCCTATGCCCATGAGGCGGGGAAACGAGCCTTGGCCGAATCGCTGGCCAGGCGGGCAATTGACGCAGACGTTTTGGATAATCATCTGAATTTCCATTATCGGGTGGCCTACCGACGGTCCGTCGAGCCGCGTATTTCCGTGTTGGCGTGGCTCCCTGAAAACGCTACGGCATCATCCCGGCTGGGCGAGGCGCTCAGCGGCCGAGCCGGTTACGATCAGGGTGAGGTGATCCCGCTCTGTGAATCAGGACCACCATTTTCTTCACACCGATCAGCCGGGAAGGCCGCCGTGTTCCATGAGGCGATCACGACCTGCCGGTCGGATTATATCGTCTTGATCGGCTCACCACCGGCACATATCAGTGATCGATGGCTCCATCACCTGGCCGCACCGCTGCTGCAGGATCCGGAGATGGGCATCGTCTGCGGAAGGGTTTCCTATTGCGGCAAAGACGGCTCCTCGCTGGCGATCCCGGACCTCGATAACCACTTCGACCACTATTATGCCGCTGCTCTCTCGGCCATGAGCAGGCACCTCAACGGTTTGCACAACCCGCAACTGGTGCGCTGCTGCGATTGGAGTATCTGCGTTTTTCGCCGGGACCTGTACCGGCAAACGGGCGGCTTTGATCTGGAGAGATTTCCCGGCGTGCTGGCCATGCACGATTTTTCGCTCAGTGTTTTTCACACCGGGAAAAAAATACTCTACCTCCCTGACGTCGTCGTTGATCTCGGTACCGAGTTGCCGGTGGAAGAGGTCAAACGGCCGGCCGGTGTTCCCGGCGAGAGGGAGCAGTTTCAACAGAAGTGGCGGGACCTGTTCGCTCAACCCGACCCGTTCTATAACACTGGCAGATTGATAGAGCACGGGGTCGAATACCGCCATTTTCGGCGCTGGCTGACCGGCCAGGGAGAAGAAAGCCTTGACGAGACAGCAAAATTTCATTAGTACAGCAGCCATTCGCGGCGCCTTGCCAGCCAGGCAGGGGTGCCATGTGCGCGCGGCTTGAAACGAAGAGAGCAATCATCATCGGACGTGGCAGACCATGACGGAGCCGCTTATTTCGGTTGTCATACCGGCTTACAATCACGAACGATTTGTCGGCGCGGCGGTGGCCAGTGTGCTTGGCCAAAGCTGCACCGATCTTGAGCTGATTGTTGTCGACGACGGTTCCACCGATGGGACCGGTGAGGTGGTGCAGGGTTTTGCCGATCGACGGCTGCGCTATTTCCACCAGGAAAATCAGGATGCCTTCAATACCATCAACCGCGGCATCGGGCTGGCGCGCGGGCGATATATCGCCATCCTGAACTCCGACGATGTCTATACCCTCGATCGTCTGGAAAAGCTTTATGACATCTGTCGTCGGGCCGATGCGGCGTGCGCCTTTTCCGACGTGATTCCGATCGATGCCGCCGGAGTGGTCTTTGCCGACCCCACGTTCGGCTGGAATCGCTGGCATCGCAAAAACCGCGATTTCTACTTTGCTTGCGGCGATCTCTATACCGCGTTTCTGAAAGGAAATTTCATGGTCACGACCTCCAATCTGTTTATGACGGCGGACGCTGCCCGCCGGGTCGGACCGTTCTGTTCTCTGCGGTATCTGCACGATTACGATTTCATGTTTCGCATGCTCGGCACCTTTCCCGATGGTGTCCGCTATGCTGCCGACGAGAAGCTGCTCTATTACCGGATTCATGGCGGCAATACCCTCGGTGAGGCGGCGATCACCGGACGGCAGCAGGATCAGCAATTGATCAGGAAGTATATGCTCGCCGCTGTTCCCGAGCGGTCTCGGGGATATGTCGAAGCGGGCTGCGATCGCCTGGTCGAGCTGGAACGTGAACTCGGCGAGGTCAAGGCGCTCCGTGGCCCGCCCCCGCCCCAGGGGGTCCGACCGGCTGCCCGGCAGCTTGGTCAGGCATTGAAAACCTGGATCAATAAAAAACGGAACTGACCGTTTACCGGTTCAGTGGTGCACCAATGGATTGCACAACGTTTTACTCACTCAAAAAGCTGATCAGGGAGGGCCGGAAGCGGGCCGCCGGTTGCGACATCGTCAGTTTCGATCTGTTCGATACACTGCTGATTCGCCGCATCCACGACCCAGATCTCGTCAAACTGCCGGTCGCCCGTTATGTCTCGGCTCTCGCGTCTGCTGCCGGGATCGCTCGCTCCTGGCAGTCGGTCCAGAAACTGCGTGATACCATCGAACAACGCCAGCGCGCCGAAACGGGGCAGGCCTTCGAGGATCACGAGGCGTACTACCCCCGGTTCATGCGGGAAATGCTGGCCACCGTCTTCGGCGAGCACTATGATGAATCCTTGCTCGAGCAGGTGACCGACTACGAGCTGGCCATGGAAAACACCATGCTCGTGCCGCGCCAGGAACTGGTGGCCTGGCTGCGGGAATTGCACGGTCAGGGCAAGCGATTGTTCATCGTCACCGATATTTACCTGCCGGCCCAGCATATCCGCGTGCTCTGTGAACATGCCGGGTTGCTCGGCTATGTCGAAGATGTCGTGTCATCGGCCGATTCCTTTCTGGCCAAAGCGTCCGGTCGTGCCTTTCCGTTGATCAAGCAGCGCTATGATCTTGACTGCTCGTCCTGGCTGCATGTCGGGGACAACCCGATCTCCGATGGCCTGCGCCCGGCGCAATTCGGTCTGCAGGCCCTGGTGCTGCGTGACGGAAGCGAAAAATTCCGCAAGGCCCTGGTCAAGCGCTATGTCAATTACGGCAAAGGCAAACCGTTTTACCGAGGCCGCGCCCTGCAGCAACTGATGCTGCCGCTCGAGGCGGAAAATTTGGTTCGGGATGAACTCTATGTGGAAGGATACAACTTTCTCGGGCCACTCGTCGGCAGTTTCGTTCAGCACATCGCCGAAGAGTGTCGCCGACTCGACCTGAAGCGGGTCTTCTTTTTCTCTCGAGAAGGGTACACCTTCAAAAAAGTGTGGGAAGACTGCGCTCCCTTCCTCTTTCCCGATCGACGCCTGCCGCGGCACGACTACCTCTATGTCAGCCGCATGGCTCTTGCCGGGGCCAGCTGCGCCCATCTCGGCCTGACCCGCAGGGCCGCCGGCATCGCTTTTCTGCCGCCCGGAAACCGTGACTTCAGAGACCTGGCGCGGATTTTCAAATTCGATGTCGAGGCCATGGCCCCCTATCTGCGGCGTCACCGCCTCGAGCCGGACACCTGTCTCTCCGCACTGCACGCCGGCTACGACCAGCTCAGCAGTGTCCATTTCCTGGAACTGCTCGACGACGAGGACTTTCAGCAGGAGGTCAAACGGCAGACCCGGCCGGCCAATGACGCGCTGATGCGCTATCTTGAAGAGATCGGCTTCTTTGCCGAAAAAGAGATAGCGGTGGTCGATATCGGGTGGCTGGGCACGATTCAACGCTTTCTCTACCAGGCCGTCCGGCATCGGGAGGACTGCCCGCGGCTGATGGGCTACGTGTTCGGCGCGACCCGCGGCATCCCGTTCGAGCAGGATCTGAAGAACAGCCTGCACGGCGTTATCTATGATCGTCACCGTTTCGATCTCGGCGCCAGCAGTCTGCTCTACGCCAGGGACGCCTTCGAGGAAGCGTGCCGGGCCCCGCATCCGACCCTTGACGGGTATGAATTGACGGAAGAGGGCTATCGCCTGAAATTCCGCGACAGCGACGATGCGACCGGGCAGGCCGAGAAAGAGCAGGACCGCTACTACTCACCGCTCCAGCAGGGGATGTTTGACGCCGCGCCCCGTTTTGCCGCGGCATCGGCCCTGCTCGGTTACTCCCTCGAAGATTACCGGCCGTGGCTCAGCTACCTGCTGATGGCAAAATGTGCGTTTCCGACCACGAAAGAAATTCTGACGATCCGGAATCGACACCACCTCGACGACTTTCATGGCACTCATCAGCCGCTGGCAAAAAAGATCGGCAGGGAAAAGATTCTCTGGAACAGGAGCCGCCTGGCGCTGCGTTTCAGCCCCCTTCTGCGGTTGCGATACTTTATCCGTCATTACAAGACGATAATGAGAAACTGAGATGGCTACCCTGAAAACATCGAACCACGATCTGGCGGGCAACAGGTTTCAGCGCGCCTTCCGGTTCAACGTGCTGGATCGCCTTGTTCCGCTCGGCATCGTGCGCGGCGGGACCGGTTTGAAACCGGCCCTGGTACTGCTCGTTCTCCATCGCTGCGGTCGGCCGTTATTTGCGCTGCTTATCCGTTATGAGAGGCAGGTGCATCGGTTGTACCAGCTGCTGCGCCGCCGGAGGTAAGATGCAGGACGCCGGCCTTCGTTCCCGTATTTCCTGGTTTGGGCTGTTGGTTTGTCTTCTTGCCTGCAGTTATTATTACTTTTTCTTCTTTCAGCGGACCTCCGTCGAGATCGACATCGCGGTTCCCCAGAAGACCTCCTTCAAGCTCTATTGGGCCGAAGACGGCCAATCATTTGCCGAAACGAGACGGGCGGAGGTTATCGTGACCCCCGATCGTCAACGATATCGTCTTTTTCTGACCGATCTTGACTCCGTTGCCCTATTGCGCCTGGACCCGATGGAATATGCCGGCGAGGCGGTGATCCGCTCCATATACCTGAAACAGCCGGGCTGGCGGCCGATCACGGTGGACCTGGAGCAGGTGACCCCCTTGCACGATATCGAATCGGTTGTTATCGATGAACGGGGGCTGAGCGTTACCGCAACCGGTTCCGATCCGTTTTTACTGATCATCCCCGACCGCCAGCCGGCGGCGGTGAACTGGTTGGCGCAGGGAGCCCGCTACACGCTGATCTGCGGCGCTATTCTCTTTTTTATCGCGGTCTGCGCACCGCTGCGCAGGGAGTTTGCCTATGTGCCGATCCTGCTCGCCATGGTTTTTGTGCTGGTGCTGACCATGGCCGCCGTCAGCAGACCAAACGCCCATCCCGATGAATATGTTCATCTCCAGGCAGCCGACTATTACACAGACAACTGGCTGCCGCCCCGGGTCGATGACCCGGCGATCGAGCAGACCTACAGCGTCTACGGGGTGTCGCGCCTGAACAATGGCGAGATCTATTACCTGCTGGTCGGCAAACTGGCAAAACTGGTGCAGGCGTTTTACGTTCCGGAGCTTTTTTCCCTGCGCCTTTTCAATATCACGCTTTTTGCGATAGTCGTCCTCTATGCTGCCGCTTCGCTGCCGGCACGGATGGTAGCCGCGCCTTTCCTGCTGTCGCCGCAGATCTGGTATCTCTTCAGTTATTGCGTCTCCGACGCCTTCGGCCTGTTTACCTGCTTTGTTGCCGCCTGCGAAGCAATCCGGCCCCGGAGCTGGCTCAATAGATTTCTCTTCGACCCCGAGTATCCAGGGAGGCGGCGAGTTCTCGCCTTTGTCTGGCTGGCCGTGCTGCTGGCCCTGCTGCTGCTGCTCAAGATCAATTATTACCCGTTTATCGCCTTTCTCGCGGTCATCGTCTGCTGGCGCGTTTTTCGGACCGGTGACGGGGAGCAGCGCCGTGCCGGGCTGATCCGTATCGGCGCGCTGATCATTGTCGCCGGACTGCTGGCCGGTCTGCGGATCGGCGCGGATTATTACGTGAACGGTCTTGATCGTCAGGAAAAAGTAGCGGCCATGCAGGAAAAGACGGCCCATCAATGGTACAAGCCGAGTACCGAATTGCATAAAAAACACATTGGTTTATATCTCAAGCAGAGAGGAACCACATTGCCGGAGGTGATCAAGCAGCATCGCTGGTTCGAGCACACCCTGCGAACGGGAGTCGGCTTGTACGGTTATTTCACGATCGCCGCCCCGGAAATCTATTATCAATTGTTCACGTGGCTGCTCACTATTTTCCTGGGGGTGGTGCTGACGACGCTGCTCATTCGGGGAGGGGCGGAGAATGCCTTGCTGACGCTGCTGGCGGTAGCCTTGACGCTGGCCCTGCTTGGCGCCGCGCTGCACAATTCATGGACTGTCGATTTCCAGGCCCAGGGCCGCTATCTGTTTCCGATGCTGCCGATGCTCGGCCTGCTGCTGGCTAAAGCGCGCCATCTCTTTGACAACAGGGTGTTTATTATCTGTGTCGCCCACCTTTTTATCCTCTCTCTGTATTCCTTCGTTTTTGTCGCACTGCCGGCCATCCCGCGACCGGGCTAGGGGATGACTCACTCGCTTCGGTGCAGCGGCAGCACCGTCCGGGATGGTGCAGGGTCTGGGACTCGGCGGATCTGGATCAGCTCTGCGCCGATGTTTCGACATCCGGCGTGACGAAGAGCGCGGCGTTGAGCAGGTTTCGGGTATAGGGGTGGCGGGGGGTGTCGAAGATTTCCCGGGCCGGTCCCTGTTCGACGACGGCGCCGTTGTGCATGACGATGATGTAGTCGGCCAGGGCCCTGGTTGTTTTCAGGTCATGGGAGATGAACAGATAGGTCAGCGTGTATTTCTGCTGGAGGTCTTTGAGCAGTTCGATGATCTGGCGCTGGATGGTCATGTCCAGGGCGGAGGTCGGTTCATCGAGGATCAACAGTTTCGGGCGCAGGACCACGGCCCGGGCGATGGCGATCCGTTGGCGCTGGCCGCCCGAAAATTCATGCGGGTAGCGATGGACGATATCCCCGCTCAGGCCGACGTCGGCCAGCGCCTCCTGAACCCGCTCGAGGCGCGCCGACGGCGACAGGTGCCGGTGGTGCACACGGAGTCCTTCTTCGACGATTTCCCCGATACTCAGGCGCGGCGATAACGAGGAGAACGGATCCTGGAACACCACCTGCACATCGCTGCGGATCGGCCGCATCTCGCGCATGCTCAGGGACTGCAGCTCCCGGCCCTGGAAGATGATCGAGCCGGTGCTGCTCACCAGTCTGAGCAGGGCCAGGGCCAGCGTCGTCTTGCCGGAGCCTGATTCGCCGATAATGCCGCAGGTCGTTCCTTCCTTCACCGACAGGTCGACCGAATCGACCGCCCTGATGGTCCTGTAGCGTCGCCTGAAGACCCCCTGGCGACCGGCAACCAGCCGGAACTTGCAGCTGAGCGACTCGGTTTTCAGGACGACCGGCGAATCGGCTTTGTGCTGGACTGCCGGTTGCGGGATGGCCTCGATCAGATGGCGGGTGTATGGATGACTGGGGTCGGCAAACAGCGATTCAGGAGAGCCGGACTCGACGATGGCGCCGTCCTTCATGATGTAGATCTGTTCGGCGATCCGCCGAACCATGGCCAGGTCGTGGGTGATCAGCAGCATCGCCATGCCGAATTCCTGCTGCAGATCTTTGATGAGCTGCAGGATCTGCGCCTGGATCGAGACATCGAGGGCAGTGGTCGGTTCGTCGGCAATGAGCAGCGTCGGTCGACCGGCCAGGGCCATCGCAATCATCACCCGCTGTCGTTGCCCGCCCGACAATTGGTGCGGATAGACCCCGAGGCGGGATTCCGCATCGTCGATGCCGGTTCTTGCCAGCAGCGCGATTGCCTCTTTTCTCCCTTCTTCCGGAGTCATGCCGCGATGCAGGAGCAGCGGTTCGATGAGTTGGTTGCCGATGGTGAACACCGGGTTGAGCGAGGTCATCGGCTCCTGGAAAATCATCGCGATCCGATTGCCCCTGATGGCCCGCATTGCGTCAAGCGGCAGTTCGAGCAGCTCCTGTCCGGCAAAGGTGATGGTGCCTTTGATCCGGATTGGTGTCGTGTTTTCCAGCAGCCGCAGAAGCGACAGGGCGGTAATGGTCTTGCCCGAACCCGATTCGCCGACCAGGGCCACGGTCTGGCCGGTATCGACCTGCAGCGATATGTCGTGGAGCAGTTGTATGTCCGACCGGCGGGTGGTCGATGCCGCCGAATCGGGCAGCCAGGCGCTGAGATTGCGGACGCTGAGCATCGCCGGGGCTCAGAACAGTATTTGAAAAGGAGATGACGGCGGCACCGATGGTTCGGTCACGCTTTCGACTTCGACCCGCTCGACATGGGCGTGCGGCGGACCGTGGTGGAGCCAGTCGGTCATCTCCGCGATGGTTTCGGGGGGGCCTGAGATCAGTGTTTCGACACTGCCGTCGGAGCGATTTTTGACCCAGCCGTCACATCCCAGCTCTTCGGCTTTTCGCCGCGTGTACTCACGAAAGCAGACGCCTTGCACGATGCCGAATACCTGCGCTCTGATCGTTTTTTGTTCCATGGGCACCTCGTTGCCGGTGATCACGCCACGGAGATGGTTGCCGGCATCTCTCGGGAACAACGGTCAGCCGCCGCCGATCACCGGGAAAATGGCGAGGATGTCATTTTCCCGCGGACGGGCATCGAGGCGACAATGCCGTGAATTGAGCATCGTCACCCCGACTTCCTGCTCGTCGATGCCGAGATCGGCAATGATGTCGGCGACTCTCGTCTGCTCCGGATACTCCTTAACTTCCGCGACAAACCGATTGTCGCGGAAGAAGGCAAAGAGTTTCACCGTCAGTTTCATTTAAAAGTTCCAGAAGGAATCGATTTCCTCGCCGGTGAAGTCGACCACCAGATTGTGCGGCGGCAACGGCTCGTTGTAGAAGAATTCCGGCAGACGGTCGTCGGCATTGTTGAAGCCGGCGGCCTGGTTGAAGGCCCGCTCGGTCTTCAGGATGGTCTTGCCGAGGTTGGTGACGTCGTCGCCGGTCAGGTTGATGCCGAACCGGGCGTTGATCAGATCGATCAGGCGCGGCAGGCAATTCGGGTCGTCGAGTGCCGCGAAGGCGATGAACAGGCACATGCCGGTCGAGTCGATGGCGGCGGTGGCGATCTGCAGGTTGCGCGACAACTCCACCTGACCTTCCTTGGACAACGGGTCGACCGAGCCGCCGATGTTGAGAATATTGGTGGCCACCGCATAGCCGGCGGTATGATCGGCGCCCATCGGGGTGGTCGCATAGGTGATCGCCATGCCTTTGATGGCCCGCGGATCGTAGGCGGGGATCGACTGATTTTTGACCACCGGAACCCGGGTCACGCCGAAGGCGTGGCCGACCGATCCGGCACCGTTGCCGATGATCCGCCCGAGCGGGGTCCCTTTGGCCACCTCTTCGCGAAGAATCCGGCAGACACCCGGTCCGTCACCAAAGGGGAGCACGTCGGCCTCCATGGCCACACCCATGGCCACGGAGGTCTCGATGGAGTCGATGCCGAGGTCGTCCATCAGGTGATCGGCCTCGGCAATTTCATCGAGATTGTCGACGCAGCAGCCGGCGCCCATCGCCCAGATCGACTCATATTCAAAACCGGAGGTCTTGTATTGCTTGTTCGCGTCGTTGTAAATCTGCGAACATTGAATAACGCAGCCGGCATGACAATTATGCTTGACCACGCCGCCGCGCTCCTCGATCAGGTCGTGCATCGTTTCGCCGGAAATACTGTCGTGTCCCTCGAATTGCCCGGACGTGAAGTTTCTGGTCGGCAGACCGCCGGCCTCGTTGATCACGTTGATCAGTACGTTGGTGCCGTAGGTGCCCAGCGCCTGGCTTATCGGATTGTCGACAAGGGCCTTGGCAAATGCCCGGTTGGCCTGTTTGAAGCCTTCCGGGTCGGCGATGGCGACCTTGCCGCCCTGGGGGTCGATGGAGATGAATTTGACCCGTTTGGCGCCCATCACCGCGCCGAGACCGCCCCGCCCGTTGGAACGGAGATTGCCGTCCGGGCCCATGACGGAAATATTGGCCGCTTCCATTTTCATTTCACCGGCCGGACCGATGGTGATCACGCCGCGTTTGGTTTCAAAGCGTTTACTGAGCGTCTGGGCAACCTCGTAATTACCTTTGCCGATCAGCTCCTTTTCTTCACTGATTTCAACGCCGGCGGGGGTCACGGCGAGGCTGTACCAGGCATCTGCTTTCGGTTGACCTTCGATGATCAACGCCTTGCAGCCGCACCGGGCGAGCAGTTGCGCCGAGGTGCCGCCGGCGTTGGCTTCTTTGATCGTTCCGGTCAACGGGCTTTTGGCGCCGACCGACAGCCGTCCGGAGTTGGCCGCGACGGTACCGGACAGCAGGCCGGGGGCAAACACCAGTTTATTGCTGGACCCGAGCGGGTGACAGGTCGGCGGTACTTCGGCGGCGACGATCGTCGAGGTGAGACCTCGACCGCCGTGACCGGCCCAGTTTTGCGGCACTTCTTCGACGCTGGTGGTCAACTCCGTCATATTGACCCGAAAGATTCTATCACTCATGATCGCATCTCCTTTCAGTTCTGGCCGGCGCAGTCACGTGCGGGGCAGCGTGACGGGGGCCTGCGACGGCCGTTTATTGTTCGTACATGACAACGCCGGTATCCCGGAGATTGTAGCCCCCGAGTTCGACGATCTTCTGTTGGCATTGCCGGTCGCCGCTGACCAGTTCCAGCGTGGCCACGACTCGAGGGTCCCGGGCGAATGCTGCCGGCACGATCACATCGTAACGCTCCTCGGCAACGGGTATGAAATCGAGATCGAGCGCCACCGCGGCAGCCCTGATGCCCATACCGGCATCGGCGCTGCCGCTGGCGATTGCCGCGGCGACGTTCATGTGCGTGTACTCCTCTCGATCATAGCCGGGGATCTGTTGCGGGTCAAGACCGGAGTCACGCAGCATTTTGTCCGTGAGCAGCCGGGTTCCGGCCCCTTTCTGGCGATTGATGAAGCGCAGGCCGCGGTTGGCTATGTCGTGCAAGCCGGTAATGCGCAGCGGGTTGTCGGCGGCGACCAGCAAGCCTTGCTCGCGATAGCAGAGATTGATCAGTTGCAACGGCAGATCGGGCAGAAACCGTTTGATAAAACTGACGTTATATTCACCGCTCTGCTCGTCGAGCAGGTGCGAGCCGGCCAGGTGGGCCTCGCCGCGCCTGATGGCCATGATGCCGCCCATCGAACCGACATGGGCGGAAGAGAGCCTGACAGGCGGGCGCAACCGGTGCAGGTGGTTGGCGAGCAGGTCGAGGATATTGTCGTGACTGCCGATCATGACCAGGGTGGCATCGACCTCACCCCGGCTGCGCAGCAGTTCGATGCGGACCCGCTCGCCGGCACCGATCCCTTCGCTGCCGGCAGGAATGGTCAGCATGCCGTCGGCCCGGACCACCGACATCACCGAACCGGCTCCTTTGCCGGACGGGGTGGCGATGAGGGTGTCGCCGACACGGCCGAGGGTGACCCGCACGAATTGATCGACCCCCATCGGCGAGTGCATCGGCCGGGACATGATGGCCTCGATGGACTGCACGGCCGGCGGCGGGGTGCCGAGAAAGCTGAAGACCAGCTCGCGGGCGAAGAGCTGCAGGGTCAGCAATGCCGATACCGGATAGCCGGGCAGGCCGATTACCGGGGTGTCGCCGATCAGGGCGAGAATCACCGGTTTGCCCGGTTTGATCGCGACGCCGTGGACGACGACCGAACCGAGATCGGCCAGCGTCGAAGCGGAATAATCTCGGCTGCCGGCCGAGGCGCCGGCGTTGGTCACGACGATGTCGGCGGATGCCGCGGCTGCGGCAATGGCTTGGCGCAGCAGTTGAGGGTCGTCGCCTATCGGGTCATGAAACTCGACGACGGCCCCCCATTTTGTCAGGGTGGCGCCCAGGATGCGGGAATTGAATTCGATGATCTGTCCCGGCTGTACCGGCTGTCCCGCAGCGATCAATTCCGAGCCGGTCGGAATCACCACCACCCGTGGAGCGACCCGGACCGTCACCGTGGTGACCCCGGCGGCGAGCATCGCTCCGAGGTCGATCGGACGGATCACATGCCCCTCCGGGATGATCAATTCGGTGGCGACGATATCTTCCCCGACGGTCCGCACATGTTGCCAGGGCGGGGCCGGGTTGACCAGCTCGGCGCTGCCGTCATCGTGCCAGTGAATATCCTCGTTCATGACGACCGCGTTGTAGCCTTCGGGGACCGCATTACCGGTATTGACTTTGGCAAAGCGATCGGCGGCAAGCACCACCGGGCTTGCTTCACTGGCCGAGGACAGATCGAGAAAATGGACGGCTATGCCGTCCATCGCGGCACCGTTATAGGTTGGTGATGAATGGCGGGCGAAGACCGGCTCGGCGGTGATGCGTCCGAGCGCCCGGTCGACGGGAATGGTTTGCCGCGGTCGGCGCCGAAAGAAACCGGTTGCTTCAACCGCCGCCAGCCAGGACGACTTGGCCTGATCGAGGGGTTGATTGGTGACGAAAACGGAGTGATCATTCATTGATAAATATATACCTCCACCTGCTCTCCTTCGGCCAGGCCCTGATTGTTTTCGTCGATCAGGAAATAACCGTCGGCGCGGGACATGGTTGAGATGGCGCCGGAACGGCCGAGAACCGGGTGGCAGCACCATTGATCCCGATCCCGGGCGAGCCGGACGCGGATAACGTCAAGCCGGCCGGCAGCCGAGTTGATGCTGCGCATCAATCGCGCCGAAACGCTTGGGGCGGGCGGACAATCGGTGATCCGTTCGCCGGACAGGACACTGAGCGCCGGCCGGACGAAAAAGTCGAAACAGACCATGGCCGAAACCGGATGACCCGGCAGGCCGAATACCGGTGTGTTGTTGCACAGACCGATGATGATCGGCTTGCCCGGCTTCAACGTGACGCCATGGACCAGGATGCCCGGGGAACCGAGCCGGTCAATGGTGCGCTCGCCGAGATCGCGGACGCCGACGGAACTGCCGCCGGAGAAAAAGACCAGATCGGTCTCTTCGACGGCGCGGGCGACCGTCAAAAAAAAGATCTCCTCGCGGTCGGAAACGATGCCGTAGTCGGTTATCGTTGCCCCGCAGCGCTTGGCCGAGGCGGCCAGGGTGACCGAGTTGATGTTTCTGATCTTGCCGGCGGCCGACGGCTGCCGGTGGTCGATGATCTCGTCGCCGGTGGCGATGATACCGACGCGGGGCCGCCGATAGACAGCGACCTCATCGATGCCGAGGCCGGCGAGCAACCCGAGATCGGGGGGGCGAAGACGATGACCGGCCGGCAGGGCCTGCTCGCCGGCGCGGATATCGTCGCCCGCTTTGATGACATTGGTGCCGCTGCCGATCCCTTTGACCACTTCGATCATCGTCTCGTCGACCGGAACGGTGTGTTCGAGCATCACGACACTGTCACCGTTGTCGGGGAGCAGCCCGCCGGTTGGAATCCGGAAGCAATTACCCCGTTCCAGTCGGCCCTCGGGCGGGGCTCCCATCAAGACCTCGGCGACGATGTTCAGGTAGGCGGGCAGTGACTGGGTTGCACCGAAGGTGTCGGCGGCGATGACGGCAAAACCGTCCATCGTGGAACGGGGGGCGGGCGGCAGATCCTCACCGGCAACGATCGGCTCTGCCGTCACGCGATCGAGTGCTTCGGCGAGCGGCAGTCGTTCTGCGGTGAGATGCGGAGTGCCGAGTCTGTCGAGAAGGGTGGCGCGCGCCTCGGCGACACGGGTAAGCCCCCGGCGGCCGAGCATGTCGAGTGACTGGTCGATAGTCGTCATGATCAGGTGACGTGCATGGTGACGCTCGTCTGCTCAGCCAGGCGCCGCGTCAGTTCATCGGCCGGAACGGGGACGCCGTCGAGCCGGATAGCGCTGAGTTTTTTCAGCAGCGAGGGTCGCAGTGACAAAAAGTTGGCCAGATCGGCAGCCTTGACCCGGACACCGGTGCGGAAAAGCGCCGGGCCACGTTCGACAGCCAGAGTGTTGAACAATTTGACCAGCACGGTAACCGCGGCGTCGCCCGCGGCAGGCGCTCCGGCGCTCTTTGTTTTGCGCAGCGGAGCGGCGGGGCTGTTCTTGCGCAGGATGGCCCCCGCCAGGCCCGGCATTGCCGTCGACAGAGCGATGGCCGGGGCTGGTCCGGTGAGCGGCAGCGACAGGTCGTCGATCGCATCGCCGTTGTAAAAAACGGTCTGGATCCGCTGTTCGATATAGGTGGCGGAAAAACCGGGCAGCCGCTCAAGCAGCGAGGCGATCTTCTCTCCGGCGGCGGCTCGGACGAAGAATCCGGCCTGGAGCATGGTCGCGAGGCGTGGCAGGTCTTCTTCGGGGAGAGCGCAGGTCAGGGAAGGCGAATTGTTCAAATCTTCTTGCGTTGCGCGTTGCATGGTAATGATATAGAGTTCCGCTAAACGGGTTGTGCTAGGCGTGCTGTGCCCATAGTAAAAGAATCGGCTGGCAATGGCAAAGACAATGTCCGTAAAAGACTGAAAAAAAGACGCACGGGAGAAAAGTGATGGAGAACTATCGCCTGCGACAGACGGCGACGGCCAACGCGGTTGACGGGCCGGTGGTTGCCGTGATTCTCGATGGCATCGGTATCGGCCGCGGTGACGCCGGCGACGGCATCACGGTTTCCTACACCCCGGTTCTCGATGCGCTGCTCGCCGAACCGTTGATGACCACGTTGAAAGCCCACGGTACCGCCGTCGGTTTGCCGACCGACGACGATATGGGCAACTCGGAGGTCGGCCATAACGCGCTGGGCGCCGGCCGGATATTTGCCCAGGGCGCGAAATTGGTCGGCAAAGCAATCGCCTCCGGTGATATCTTCCGGGGAGAGGCCTGGCAGCACATCGAAAAGCGTTGTCACGGCGGCGGCACCCTGCATCTGATCGGTCTGGTATCCGATGGCAATGTCCACTCGCATATCGATCATCTCTACGCCGTGCTCGAGCACTGCCGGCAAACCGGCATCGACAGAATTCGCATCCACGGCCTCCTCGACGGGCGGGATGTCGGGCAGAAAAGTGCGCTGGAATATATCGTGCCGCTGGCCCAGCACTGTGCCGAGTTGCAGCGGGACGGGTGCGATTGTCGCATCGCCTCCGGCGGGGGCAGGATGATCACGACGATGGATCGCTACGAAGCCGACTGGCGGATCGTCGAACGGGGCTGGCAGGCTCACGTGCTCGGCCAGGCGCGAGCTTTTCCATCGGCGGTTGAGGCAATCGAGACCTATTATCGAGAGGACCCGGCCCAGACCGATCAATACCTGGACAGTTTCGTCATCACCGACGACGATGGACCGGTCGGCACCATCGAAGACGGCGACGCGGTGGTCTTCTTCAATTTCCGCGGCGATCGCGCCATCGAAATGTCTCGGGCCTTCGAAGAGCAGGAATTCGATCACTTCGACCGGCAACGGGTGCCCGATGTGTTTTACGCCGGGATGATGGAGTACGATGGTGACGCCAAGATCCCTCGTCACTTTCTGGTGGAACCGCCGGTTATCCATCGAACGCTGGGCGAGTATCTGTGCGGCAGCGGGGTGACGTCGCTGGCGCTTTCCGAAACGCAGAAATTCGGTCATGTCACTTATTTCTGGAACGGCAACAAATCGGGATACATCGACCGCAACCTGGAGCGCTATATCGAAATCGAGTCGGACCGGCTCGCTTTTGATCTGCGCCCGTGGATGAAGGCGGCGGAGATCACCGAGCAGGCCATCGATGCGGTGGCTTCCGGACGTTACCGCTTTATCCGTCTCAATTATCCAAACGGCGACATGGTCGGGCACACCGGAGTGGAGGCGGCGGTGCGGATTGCGGTTGAAACGGTCGATCTGTGCCTCGGCCGACTCCTTGCCGCCATTGACAAGGCCGGGGGAGTTGCCTTGATTACCGCCGATCACGGGAATGCCGATTGCATGTGGACCGAGAAAAACGGCGTCAGGTCGCCGATGGTCTCCCACACCCGCAATCCGGTTCCTTTGGTAATCAAGGATTACGGCGGAACAAAGCGTTTTGTTATGCGCGAACTGGAGCAACGGGGATTGGCCAATGTGGCGGCCACGCTCTGTCTGCTGCTCGGTTTCGAGCCGCCGCCGGATTTCGAGCCGCCGCTCATTGAGCCGGCTTCCTGACGGCCGGTCGCCGGCACCGGGAGAACATGAGATGGACCAGGTCAGTCGTTCGGAAAAAAAGCGGCAGTTCAAGCAGGTGGAAATGGCGGCGCGGGAATGTGCCGCGCTCCGTGATACCGAACTTGACCGTCTCGGGGTCAGCGACAAGGTGCGCCACGCAGTGGCCCTGTGCCGGACCACCAAAGGCGGCGCCCTGAAGCGCCAGATCAAGTTTGTCGCCAAATTGCTCAGGGAAGAGGATGTGGCGGCGGTGCTCCATTTCCTGAAACAAAAAAAAGGCTCGAAGCTCGAGGAAGAACGACTGTTCCACGATGCCGAGCACTGGCGGGACCAGGTGGTCAACCAGGCGATCGAATCTCTGGAAAATCATCGCCGGGAGCAGCTCCCCTGGCCGGTCTCCTGGCAGAGCCCGGTTATCGACCGGTTGCTGACACGATATCCGGAGCTTGACGAACACGATCTGCGTCAGGCCGCCCATCAATACGCCAGGGGCAGGAATAAGGCGCATTATCGGGAAATCTTCAGGATGGTCAAGGCGGCTGCCGAAAAACAGCGCTTCGATGAAACGGCCCTGCCCGGTAGCGAGGCGACGGCGGAGTGAGGTATGGCAGGCAGGCGGAGGCATGATTGATGAAGATCGACGGCATTGATCACCTGGTCTTGACCGTCAAGGACACCGAGCGGAGTGTCTCGTTTTATACGGGCGTGCTCGGTATGGAAAAACGGGTCAGTGCGACCGGGCGGGTATCGCTGCATTTCGGCAACCAGAAAATCAACCTCCATGTGGCCGGCGCGGAATTTTCACCCTGCGCCGGGCAACCGACACCAGGGTCAGCCGATATGTGCCTGCTCGTAGAACAGCCGATTGCAGCGGTGTGCCAGGAACTTGCCAGGCGACAGACGCCGCTGATCGAAGGCCCGGTGACCAGGACGGGAGCCACCGGCACGCTGACCTCGGTGTATATCCGCGACCCCGACGGCAATCTGCTCGAATTGGCGCGCTATGACGACCAGACCGCCGGAGACCGGGCGAAGAGCAGCCCCTGAGCGCTCGTGTTTTCATTGTTTTCACCACGTTTGGCGACAAAGGACAGACAGCGGCCATGGAGCTGGTCGAGCGGGCGGTCGCCCGCCGGGGCCTCTTCGTTCCGGGAGAACCGTTTTATACCGCTGCCGGCGCGTCGTCGACGTTTCGTCTGAACTTTTCCTGCATCGACGAGCCGGAAATCGCGGAGGGTATCAGTCGCATCGCCGAAGCGCTCGAGGAGATGATCGCCTGAAGGGCAGGTGGCATCGGCAGGTCCGGTGAATTGGCAGGGGAGGCCGGCTATCGCAGCAACACCATGAACGTATTTCGGCCCCGCTCGTTTCTCAACCTGGTTTTGATCGGATTTGTTATGGTATCGCTACCCCTCGGTGTGGGGCTGTGGACGACGCTGACGTTTATCGACCGTGTCAGCGGGGCCGGTCTGGAAATCGTCGGCCATGCGCTCAGTGGTACCCGTAACAGCGAGATCCTCTCGGAATATCTACGCAACGAAGAGCGATCTCTGCGGCTCTATGAAATTACCGGTGAGACCCAGCATCTCAGCGCCGCCGAGGGGCATCACGGCAGGATAGATGCGTTGCTCTACGATCTGCTCGGCCTGCCGCTCGATCCGCTTGATCGGGAGGAGCTCGAGACCATGCGTCAGCAACGAAACGTGCTGCGGACCATGATCATCTCGCTGCGTGACGGTACCGCGGAGGACGCTGCCGGGCTTATAGCCACAGCCATCGATACCTTTGCCGGCCAGCATCAGCAGGCCCAGAAGGCCCGTACCGGCTTTCAGGAGATGATGCAGCGCGATATCGACAGTCTGCGGGAAACGACCAGGGCGGCCCAGAGAGTGCTCGTCCTGCAGACCGGGGCCTTTATTCTGGCGACGATCCTGCTGATTGCGGTGATGGCCTTTCTGCTTTCCTGGCCGATCCGGCAGCTCAACAAGAGTGTCGAACGACTGGGGGGTGGTGATTTCAAAACCCCGGTGCTGGTCTCCGGGCCGTTGGATCTGGAGGTGGCCGGTGAGCGACTCGACTGGCTGAGAAAACGGCTTGATGACCTGGAACAGGAAAAGGCAAAATTTCTCGCCCATGTTTCCCACGAACTGAAGACCCCGCTCGCCTCGATCCGCGAGGGCGCTTCCTTGCTCAGCGACGGGGTGGTCGGTGAGTTGCACGGCAAACAGCTGGAAGTCGCGCGCATTCTCGTCAACAACAGCCTCGTGTTGCAGGGCCTGATTGAAAACATCATCAATTTCAACCTGGCCCGGTTTTCCGAGAAAGCGCGGAGCGAAGAGCAGATCTCGCTGCAGCAGCTGATCGATACCGTCGTCGAGGGTCAGCGGGCCCGGGTGCTCGGCCGGGATATCACCATCGACGTGTCGGTGCCCGACGTAACGGTGACCGGTGATCGCAAGGAGTTGGAGACGGTATTTGAAAACCTGTTCTCCAATGCCGTGAAGTTCACGCCGCCCGGAGGCAAGGTTGGATGTCGGGTCAGCACCGATCGGAAAACGGTCGCCATCATCGTTTACGATTCGGGGCCGGGTATTCCTCTGGGTGAAGAAGAAAAAATTTTTCAACCCTTTTATCAGGTGGAGATGAAAACCAGATCGATGGTCAAAGGCAGTGGTCTCGGCCTGGCGATCGTTCGGGAATATGTCAAGCGAAACGGCGGTGCCATCAGAGTGCTCAACCCCGGAGAGGTGGGTGCCCGGTTCGGCATAACCCTCCCGCGGACCGCCGGTTCCTCGACCGAGAGGCACGATCCATGAATGTCCTGATGCAGAGCACCTTGCTTTTTCTGCTGATCGCCGCAAGTCTGACGGTCGGTTGTCATCTGGAACCGGGGCAGCGGCTGCTGGCCGAACTGGGCCTTGATAACCTGTCGTTGGCTGCATTGCCGCCGCCGGAGCGGACCCTGGCCTGTGTGGCCGAGACCGACGGCAAGACCCTGGCCTCCTTTCGCGATGAACATGCCACAGCGCTGAGGGCGCTAGAGCGCGCCCCTGCCGGCGGAGACTGGAGCGGGCTGGTTTGCCTGGCGCTGTCGAGCCAGGCGCAAGCGGAGCAGATCAAAGAGACGATCGATGTTCTCGAGGCGACGCTGGCCGACCGCGGCGACAGGCGTTACGACCCCCTGCTCGGATTTTACACGCTTCTCCAACAGCGCTATGACGCCCTCTCCTGGCAGGCCGAGGAACACAACCAGTGGCAGGCACAGCTTGCGGCGCAGCAGGCACAGGTCGAGCAGCTGCACAGCGACTATGGGCACCAGCTGGCCGAAGCTAGACACCTGGCGACAGAGAAAGAAAATCAGATCGAAGCGCTTGAGCAGCAGGTACGAAAATTGAAGGAAGTGGAACTGATGCTGCAGCCGCAATCAATTGAACCACGGTGAACCATGGATAAAGCTACCATCTTGCTGGTCGATGACGAGGAAGATCTGCTCAGTCTCTGGACCCTGCGCCTGGAGAACGCCGGCTACCGAGTTGTCACCGCTCGCAGTGGTGAAGAGGCGATGGCGGTGTTCAGCGCTTCGTCGCCACAGCTGGTCATTACCGATCTGCGCATGGAAAAGATGAACGGCCTGAATCTCTACGAGGCTATCCGCAAGGTCAACACCTCGATTCCGGTGCTGATCATCACCGCCCACGGCTCGATACCGGAAGCGGTCGATGCCACGCAAAAAGGGGTCTTCGCCTTTCTGACCAAACCGATTGACGGCAAAATTCTGCTTGCCGAGATCGAACGGGCACTCCGGGCAGCGTCTGCCGGCGGGGCGGCAGCGACCGCTCCGTGGCGCAAGGGGATTATTTCGCGCAGCGCGATCATGGAACAGCTGCTCGACAAAGTCAGGCTGGTGGCACGGAGCACTGCCTCGGTGCTGATCCGCGGTCAGAGCGGCACCGGCAAGGAATTGCTGGCCAAGGCCCTGCACCGCGCCAGCGATCGTGCCAAAAAGCCCTTTGTGCCGGTCAACTGCAGTGCCATTCCCGAGGCGTTGCTGGAATCCGAGTTGTTCGGTCACGCCAAGGGATCATTTTCCGGCGCCGATCGAGCTTACGAAGGGCTTTTCCGGGCCGGCGACAACGGGACGCTGTTTCTCGACGAGATCGGCGACATGCCGCTGCCGCTGCAAGTCAAGCTTCTTCGGGTCCTGCAGGAGAAGCAGGTCCGGCCGGTCGGCGACACCGCCTCGATCGATGTCAACGTCCGCATCATTTCCGCCACCCACCACAATCTCGAACAGCGGGTCGCCGAAAACCGCTTCCGGGAGGATCTCTATTATCGTCTCAACGTGGTGACTCTGGAAGTTCCCCGTCTGCAGGACCGCAGGGAAGACATCCCGATGCTGGTCGAGCATTTCCTGTCACTGTTCAACCGACAGAACGATCGCACCATCGTCGGCTTTTCGCCCGAGGCCATGGACGCGCTGCTCGAAGCCCCGTGGCCGGGCAATATCCGTCAATTGCAAAATGTCGTCGAGCAGGCGGCAGCACTGTCGACGACTGATCTGATTCCGGTCAATCTGATCTCCTCGGCATTGCACGAAGAAACGGTAAAGATTCCCAGTTTTGATGAAGCCCGTTTCGAGTTCGGCCAGCGCTACCTGGTGCGCCTGCTGCAGATGACCGGCGGCAATGTCGCTCGGGCGGCCCGCATCGCCGAACGCAATCGCACCGATTTCTACAAGATTCTCAATCGCCATCACATCTCTGCCAACCTGTTTAAAAACGAGCGCTGAGTCGGCGCCGACCCACCCGCTGTCGCCAGGCGGCGACCGCGGGCAAGCCGTCGGCGGACCGATGATCACCGTTCAACCCGCAGCGGCAGCACGGCCAGGTGTCGCCGCGCACCGACGCCGGGAACGGGTCCACCAACGACGGCTGGGCAGATTTTAACCCGCCCCGGGTTCTCTTTCTTGCGGCTGTCCTGTCCGCACCCCCTACGGGCCCCGGGACCTGAGCTCTGCCGGTTCTGCGCGACACAGCCTGCGGCACCGTCAACGAGCCCTGCCGACCGTGGCGGACCGTTTCTCCATCGGGGCGACCTGGCAGGGCGGGAGGGGAGAGGGGCGTTTTCGGCTGGCATTAAATGTGCAAGTTCCACTGCAGCAAAAGTCCGGTTGCCGGAGAAAAGGGGTGCTTCATGGCGCCTAGCAGGTGGGTGAAAGTCTCATCTTTCTCGGCGGCTCCATGGTGGACCAGCAGGAGGCCCTGATGAAGAGTAAAGAAGCTTCGATTCTACCAGATAAGCATGTATCTAAATCCGATTTTCTGTCCCGTGTCGTCTGGCCGACGATGATCGGTTTCGTGTCCGTCAGCCTCTTTTTGTTTCTCTCCTACATGATCATCGAAGGGTATTCAATCGTGCAGATGATCAAGACCGACAGGGAGGTGACGGTCGGCAGGCCCCTGGATGAACTATCCAGATAACGATTCCCCGGCCCCCGTCGGCTGCCCGTTCCTGACCATGATGTCGCCGCTGTCGACGTAGGCGTAGGCACTGTGCTTGTGAATCGATTCGTAGCTCTCGACCCCCACCGAAAACCAGGTAACCAGCGGGTTTTCCAGAGTCCGCTGGGCGACTTTGCGAACCACGTCCTCAACGAACATCGGGTTTCTGAAGGCGGTTTCGGTCACGTATTTTTCGTCCGGCCGTTTGAGCAGGGCAAAGAGCTCACAGGAGGCGCATTGCTCAACCAGACCAATCAGGTCCTCGGCCCAGATCATTTTCGTAAACCGGGCGCTCAGGGTCACCTCCGCGCGTTGATTATGGGCCCCGACCTCACTGATTTCCCGCGAACAGGGACAGAGCGTGGTGACCGGCACCTTGACCGTCAGCAGGAATCCTTCGTCGGCTCCGACACCGCCACTGAAGCTGCATTGATACTCCATCAGACTCCTGGTGCCTGAGATCGGTGCCGATTTTTCGAGGTAATAGGGAAAGCTCATGTCGATCCGAGCGCTTTCCGCGGCAAAGGAGTCACGCACATCGGCCAGCAGGGCCGGAAAATCCTCAACGCTGATGCGTTCGATATGCCGATTGAGCACGGTGATGAACGTGGCGATGCAATCGGGTTGCAGCATGGCCGGCAGACGGACCAGCAGGTTGATGGAGGCAACCGTATCCTGGTGGTGCCCGTCTTTTTGCACGACCGTGATCGGCAGTTTGATATTTTTTACTCCGGCGATCTTGATAGCCATGTTCATCTTGGGTGGTTGACCGCCGGGCCGGCTTCCCGCTTGCGACCCTCGGCGTTGAATGTCCCCTCTACCATAATCCTTTCCCATCGCCGAGCAAATCAAAAATCTGCCACTTCGCTCCCCGGCACTTCGCCCGCACGGCAGCGATTGTCTTGAGATCCGGGCATGGCCTTCATCTTTTCTGTTTTTTCATGCGTTCTGAGCGGCTACCGTGTAGATTGATGGTTTCCTCAAAGCAGCAGGACATCGGTTTCGACACCTTGCTCGTTCCGCCCATGGTCGTGCCGCACACGCAGGTATTTCGGATATGGCAGAGACTCCTGACAAGATTCGCATTGATAAGTGGCTGTGGGCCGCGCGCTTCTTCAAGACCAGGAGTCTGGCGACCCAGGCGGTGCAGGGCGGCAAGGTACATGTCAACGGCCAGCGGGTGCGACCGGCTCGCCCCGTTGCCGTTGACGATATTGTGGAAATCAACAAAGCTGAGCTGGTCTTCACCGTTGTCGTGAGCGGCATCTCGGCCGCCCGCCGGCCGGCCTCGGAGGCCCAGCTGCTCTATCGGGAGACCGCTGAGAGCCTGGCGAAACGGGAACAACAGCAGGCGATGCGAAAACTGATCAGGTCGTCGGCCGGTGCTCCGCCGAAGCGGCCGGACAAGCGTGATCGAAGAAAGATTCGGGCATTTATCAAAAAAGCGTAACATCTTCGATTGTAAGGAGAAACGTATGCAGACCATCAAACGGGCATTGATCAGCCTGACCGACAAGTTCGGAATAGAATCTTTTGCCGCCGGCCTCGTTGCCGAAAACATCGAGATTCTGTCCACCGGCGGGACCGCCAAAAAACTCCGGGATCAGGGTATCGAGGTCATCGATGTCTCCGAGTTCACCGGTTTCCCGGAAATTCTCGATGGCCGGGTCAAGACCCTGCACCCGAAAGTACACGGCGGTATCCTGCATCAGCGGTCCAACGACGAGCATCTTAAACAATGCCGCGAGCATGGTCTGCTGCCCATCGATCTGCTGGCCGTCAACCTGTATGCCTTTGAGAAAGCGGTAGCCGATCCGCAGTGCCCCCTCGCCGATGCCATCGAGAATATCGATATCGGCGGCCCGACGCTGCTGCGCGCCGCCGCCAAAAATTTTCGCGATGTCACCGTGGTCGTCGATCCTGCCGATTACGAGCAGATCCTGGCCGAGATCAAAAGCAGCGGGAATACGACGTTGGCCACACGATTCCGTCTGGCCCGCAAAGTTTTCGAGTTGACGTCGCGCTACGACACAACGATCGCCCGCTGGCTGGGTCAGGTCGATGCCATGCAAAACGACTATTTCAAGGGAGTTTGACCATGCTGAACATGGCGGTGTTGTTATCCGGCAGCGGACGGACCCTGGATAATTTTCACGAGCGCATCGAGGCCCGGACACTAGCCGGCAGAATTCGCGTGGTAGTGGCCAATGTGCCTGCGGCGCTTGGCCTGGAAAAAGCCAGAAAGTATGGCTACCCGGCCTTTGTTGCCGGGAGCAGCGCCGAGACCAATGCGATTCTTGCCGATTATCCGATCGATATCGTCTGTCTGGCCGGCTATCTGAAACTCTACGAGCCGCCGCCGTCTCTGGCGCGCCGGGTGGTCAATATCCATCCAGCCCTGATACCGATGTATTGCGGCGCCGGCTTTTACGGCGACCGGGTCCATCGGGCCGTCAAAAAAAGAGGGTGTACGGTCAGCGGCTGTACGGTCCATTTCGCCGACGAGCAGTATGACGAGGGCCCGATCATCCTCCAGAAATGCGTCACGCTGGGCTACGAGGATACCATCAAGGATATCGCCGCCACGGTGTTCGCCGCCGAATGTGAGGCCTTCCCCGAGGCCTTGAACCTGGTTGATCGTCATGGGGTCGATTTTTTCTGGAAGAGGGTGCAGCGATGAGCAACTCCTGTCAAGTCATCATGAACGGCGGGGAACTTCGTCTGGCCCTGCAGCGAATTTCCCTCCAGATTCTCGAGCGCAATCAGGCCGCCGACCAGGTGGCCATCGTCGGCATCCACACCCGGGGCGTTTTTTTGGCCGAACGGATCAGAAGTATTATCGCCGCCCATTCGAGTTTGAAAACCTGTTTCGGCACTCTCGACATCACCCTCTACCGTGACGACTGGAGCCTGATCACCCAGAATCCGGTGGTGAAGATGACATCGATCGATTTTGACATCGAGGGGATCGAACTGGTCCTCGTCGACGATGTCATCTATACCGGCCGGACGATTCGTGCCGCCATGGATGCCGTGATGGATTACGGTCGGCCGCGGACCATTCAGCTGGCGTGCCTCGTCGATCGCGGCGAGCGGCAACTGCCCATCCAACCCGATTATATCGGACTGGTCACCACCGTCCGTCCCGATGAGCGCATCGAGGTGCAACTCAGCGAGTTGGCGGGCGAAGATCAGGTCGTCATCGAGCGTTAGGCAGCCATTATGGAACTGCTCGCTCCGGCCGGCACGAGAGAAAACTTCCTGGTCGCCATCGAAGCCGGGGCCGATGCGGTTTACCTGGGCGCACCGCGACTCAATGCCCGCAACCTGGCCCGGGATCTCAGCCTCGACGAAATCGCCGCGCTGATTGGTTTTGCCCATGATCGTCGGCGTAAGGTTTATATTGCCATCAACAGCCTGGTACGTGAGTCCGACCTGTCCCTGGTTCTGGAGACGCTCGCCGAACTGGAGGCAATCGGCCCCGATGCCCTGATCGTCCAGGATCTCGGGCTGATCCAACTGGTGCGCCGCTTTTTCCCGGCATTGCGGCTGCACGCCTCGACGCTGATGGGCACCCATAACCGGCAAGGCGTCGATCTGCTGGCCCGGCTGGGGTGCGCCCGGGCGGTACTTGCCCGGGAGTTGACGCTCGAGGAACTGGCGGCCCTGACGCGCAGCGCCGACATCGAACTTGAAGTATTCGTTCATGGCGCGATGTGTTTTTCCTATTCCGGACTGTGTCTGTTTTCTTCCTATTTCGGCGGTCAGAGCGGACTACGCGGTAACTGCGTCCAACCGTGTCGAAGAAAATACAGCGCTGTCGGAGGAAAAGGGAGAAGCGGTTCAGCCACGGGACGGGGCGGGTATCTCTTCTCGATGAACGATCTGGAAGGACTGGCGCTGGTGCCGGAGCTGAAACGGATCGGGGTCGATTCCCTGAAGATCGAAGGGCGCCTTCGTTCGGCAACCTATGTCAGCCGTGTCGTCGCCGCTTATCGCCTGGTTATCGATGCGCCCGAAGAAAGTGCGGAAACGGCAATCGCTGACGGTGCCCGTCTCATTCCCGAGGCGATGGGACGGACGACATCCACCGGTTTCTTTCTCAGCCCGCGTCCCCGGGATGCCATTATTCCACATCGCTCCGGCAATATCGGCAGCCACCTCGGACGAATCGAAAACAGACACGCCTCGGATGGCCGTACCTGGGGCCAGTTGACCCTGAAGGAGCAGTGTACCGTCGGCGACCGCCTCCGCCTGCATGCGGATCGTTCCGGCGAGCGGATCGGCTTCACGCTGATGCAGATGATGGCCGGGACCGCACCCGTGCAGCAGGGCGGCGCCGGTCAGCGGGTCGAGCTGCTGCTGCCGCCGGCGGCTGGTTCGGCGAAAGATGCGGAACGACTGGATGTTTATCGGGTTGACGGCCGGGATGAGAGCGCTCAGGTGCTTCGCGACGCAGCGAAACAGCTACCGCCGGTAGTGAAAACCGGAGCGCGGAAAAAACAGCTGGCAACCCGTGTCGCCCGGCTCCGCTCCCAGGTTGTCATCGGCGATGATCGGATGGATCGTCAGCCGGCCGGTGGCAACCGAGGCCGAGGATGGGCCGGACGGAAACCGAAATCAGAAGTGTGGCTGCGTACCGACTCACCGCAGCTGTTGCTGAACCGATTACCGTTTCAACCCGACCGGTGGGTGGTAAACCTGCGACGGCAGTCGCTGAGTTTTTCCGGCCGGCTCAAGGGAATGTATAAAGGGGCGGTCCGGGACATTATCTGGGCCTTGCCGCCGATCATCCCTGCTGCTGCGATGAACGCCCTGCAGCGTGATATCAGCGTTCTGCTCAGATCCGGGTTTCGCAATTTCCAGATAGCTCACATCGGCCAGCTCGAGCTGTTCGCCGGCGAAAAGGTGAACCTGTTCGGGGACTACACCATGAACCTGCTCAACAGCCAGGCCCTGGAGCTGGTCTTTCGGTTCGGCCTCCAGGGAGCACAGCTAGCCATCGAGATTGATCGCGGTTGCCTGGCCCAGGCGGTTGCCGGCTGGCGGCAACCGCCTTCGGGAAACCGGCAGGCCAAGCAGCGGGCACCGGGCCTGCTCGGGCTCACGGTATATGGCGCCCCACCACTGTTTACCGCCCGGCTGGCGGCCGATCATTTTATCTACGGTCGACCGCTGGCCAGCCCGAAACAGGAGCTGTTTACCATTGAAAAGCAGGAAGGCGTCACGCTGACCAGGCCGCAGCGGCCGTTTTCGCTGCTGCCGTTTCGCGGCGAACTCGAGCAGATCGGCCTCGATTATCTGGTCGTCGATCTGTCGGGCTTGCGAGTGGGGAAAAAAGACCTGCAGGAACTCGGACGGCGGATTTTCGGAGCGGATAAAATGCCCGCCTTGCCGACCTTCAATTACCGGGGCACCCTTGCTTGACGGGAGGGGTCCGGTCAATTGGCGATCTTGCTTCTGATCTCGTCGATGCGACGCATTCCTTCCATCAATAATTTCATGAAATAGCCGATTTCCGGAATCTCGAAATCCTCCGGCGGGATACCCGGCGTGAAACGAAACCGTCCCTGGTGTTCTTTGAGGATCTCGTAAAAGGCGGTCTCTCCGGAAAACATGTCGTATTTCGCCTTGATCAGGCTTCCCTGGCGGAAGGAAAAACGGGCCGTGCCGCGAGGCAGTTCGCTGATGGTCAGGATGCCGGTCTTGTTGTTCATGTTCAAAGTCTGAAAAAGCGCTTCGGCGGGGATCTCGGACAAATTGCCGATCATTCCCGAGGACAGATCCTCGCTCCGGATCATGTTCGCTTTGTTCAGCCGGCTGGCCATCAAACGGGAGAAATAGAGCTGGATTGACGGAAAATGATCGAGGATTTTCTTGAAATTGGTCTGATCGATATAGAGAATGGACGTGTCTTCCCGGACCTGGATGGTGGCACTGACCTTGTCGTTGCAGATCAGGCTCATCTCTCCGAAGACATCGCCTTTGCTCAGTTTGGAGATGGTGATGCCCGCCTCATTGATAACGTTGACACTGCCGGTGACGATGATATAAAAGTTTCCGCCGGTATCGCCCTTGCGCAATACGATATCGCCTTTGCGGTAGGAACTGAGCCGGAAGAAACGGACCACTTTGTCGAGGTTATGGCTGTCGATATTTCTAAAAAAAGCAAAATCGCTGAACAGGTGCATCATCGAGCCGATCTCGTTGGCGTAGGGCGGTTGCTCGGTGGCGGCCAGGCGATGCTCGCTGCTGTGTTCGAGTTTGACAACCCCCGTGCAGCCGCTGCAGGAGACCAGGCAGACCGGGATCTTGTCGCCGCGCTCGTATTGAATGACGATTCTGGTAAGGTCGGCGTTGAGAATCTTGCAGATTTTCTTTTTGGCCGGTGAGTGGATGACCGACGTGGTGATGAAGGAATTCTCCTCGCCGTTGTTCATCGAAATGGCGACACCGGTAACGCTGAATTCGTCTCCATAATGGTAGAGCGGACAGCGCCTGTTCTCGATAATGCGAAAAAGTATTCTTGGAAACCCCATTGTCCTGACCGTCCGTTGAGCGAAATTGTCGCAGCTTGGCAACATAAACGCAAAAAAATGGCACCCGCTATCAAGGGCACTGCTACCGTGAGCGTATCTCACGCCGCCCTGAACTGTCAAATAGAAAGCAGTCCGGCGGCGCGCCGGCGGCATGCTTGAAAATTCAGGTCATTGTTGTTATAATTGTTGACTTGCGGCAGCTGCTGCATTAAATATACCAGTCTTTTCATCGTGCCGGGCTATGTCCGAAACCACGTCATTGACCCGTCAACCGGTTGCCTCCGGGACGGTGGTCGAATAGCAGACAGGATTTAACAGGAGGAAGCAATTCGTGGCTAATCATAAATCAGCGGAAAAACGGACTCGTCAATCCCAGGTTCGTCGCATGCGCAACCGCACCAATCGTTCGAAAATGAAGACGGCCATCAAAGGCCTGACTCAGGCCATCGAGACCGGATCGGTGGCAGAGGCCAGGACGGCACTGGCTGCGGTAGTGCCGGTCATAGCCAAGACCGCATCGAAGGGGACGATTCACAAGAAAAACGCCTCGCGCAAGATTTCCCGGTTGACCAAACGGGTCAACAACATGGAGACCGGCGCCTGATTCCTGTCACGTCGGTAACCGTCTGCCTCTCGTCATGACGGTTGAAAGAAATGACCGCCGGGCCATGACCATGGACCCGGCGGTTTTTTTTTGCGTACCCAACTGGTACGCCGCCACTCGGATATGGTATCTTTTACGCGGCGGGTGGCCCCTAGGCTTTTCTTGAGACAGATACTATGACAACGATACCGATTATCCCGGAAAGTGGCGAATTTTGCCGACGTGCCGCTGAGAAACGGCTGATCCCGCTCAGTGCAACGATCATCGCCGATCTTGACACCCCGTTGACGCTGTTTTGCAAGATCTTCGGTGACCGGGAAGAGGTTTTTCTCTTCGAGAGCATGGAGGGCGGTGAAAAGTGGGGCCGTTATTCGTTCGTCGGTTTTGAACCGCTGGCTCTCTTCAGCTCGCGGGATCGCCAGGTATCGCTGCACGGTCCGGCAGTCGCGGCCGACCGTAAGGAGGAGGTCGGCAACCCGCTTGGTGCCCTGCGTGAGATGCTCGCCGACATGGACGCGTTTGTCGACCCGCACCTGCCCAGATTCTGCGGCGGTGCCGTCGGTTTCCTCGGGTACGACACGGTTCGTTTCATGGAAGAACTCCCCGATTCCCATGAACCGCTCGAGCTGCCCGATTCGTCCTTCATGATTCCGGGAACGGTCCTGGTCCACGACAATGTCCGGCAGACGGTAACCATTGTCTGCTGGGTTGATACCCGGGAAAAGCCGGATCTGAATCGCTGCTATGATGAAGCGGTCGAGCGGCTTCGCTCCGTCGTCGATTCTCTTCAGAGTGCTGTTCCCGAAGCGGTGCTGGCCAAGCGGGGCAATGCCGCGGCGGTGCACCAGTTTCACTCCAATATGGAACCGGAACGGTTTCGGGCCATGGTCGAGCGAGCCAAGGAGTACATCCTGGCCGGCGACATCTTCCAGGTGGTATTGTCCCAGCGCTTTCACACCCAAACCGACCTGTCGGCCCTGTCTATTTATCGGGCCTTGCGCCATATCAATCCGAGCCCGTACCTCTTCTTTCTGAAATTCGGTGAGCTGGTCCAGATCGGCTCGTCACCTGAAATCCTCGTCCGCAAGGAAGGGGACAGCGTTGAATTGCGCCCGATTGCCGGCACCCGGCAACGGGGACGAACCCCGGAGGAAGACGCCGCGTTGGCCCAGGAACTGCTGGCCGACCCAAAGGAGCGGGCCGAACACCTGATGCTGGTCGACCTCGGTCGCAACGATATCGGCCGGATCGCTCGAGGTGGCAGTGTCGAGGTCAGGGATTTCCTGAGTGTGGAACGCTACAGTCATGTGATGCATCTCGTATCGGGAGTGCACGGCAGCATCGCCGATGAGCGGGATCAATTCGATGTGGTCGCCGCCTGTTTTCCGGCCGGCACGGTGAGCGGGGCCCCAAAAATCAGGGCGATGGAGATTATCGAGGAATTGGAGCCGCAGCGGCGCGGACCCTATGCCGGGGCCATCGGTTATTTCGGGTTTTCCGGTTCCATGGATTTCTGCATCGCCATCAGGACCTTTGTCATGCACGGCCGTGATCTGTACATCCAGGCCGGAGCCGGTATCGTCGCCGATTCCGACCCACACCGGGAATTCGAGGAAACCGTGAATAAATCAATGGGCCTGCGACGTGCCGTCGAACTGGCGGAAAAGAGGTTTTAAACGATGATCGTCATTATCGACAACTACGATTCGTTCACCTACAACATCGTTCAGACCATCGCCGATCTGGCCCGTGTTGATGAGCAGCCGGAAGAGCTCACCGTTGTTCGCAACGACAAGATTACGCTGGACGAACTCGAGCAACTGGCGCCGCGGCGGATCATCGTTTCGCCCGGGCCGGGCACGCCGAAAGATGCGGGCATTTCGATCTCGGTCATGAAACGCTTTGCCGGCTTGGTGCCGATTCTGGGGATCTGCCTCGGACATCAGGCGATTGGTGATGCCTTCGGCGGCGAGGTGGTGCGGGCCGGACGACTCATGCACGGCAAAACAAGTCCGATTTTCCATGACGGCCGCGGCGTTTTTACCGGGCTGCCCAATCCGTTCGACGGTATGCGCTATCACTCGCTCGTTGTCAGGGATCAAGGGCTGCCGGACTGTCTGGAGGTCAGCGCCCGCACCGATCAGCAGGAGTTGATGGGACTGCGGCACCGGTCCCTGACCGTTGAAGGCGTACAATTTCACCCGGAATCGATCATGACTCCGGACGGACGATATCTGCTGCACAATTTTCTTGACGACACCTACCCGGCACTGCTCGGTCACCGCTGATCATCGGCTGATCGTTCGTGTCGCAGAGCAAGGAGGCGCGATGAACATCAAGGAAGCGATAACCCAGGTCGTCGGCCATGTCGATCTGAGCGAAGAACAGATGTACCAGGTCATGACCGATATCATGAGCGGGGCGGCTACGCCGGTGCAGATCGCCTCGTTTCTGACCGGCCTGCGCATGAAAGGAGAGCGTGTCGACGAGATTGCCGGAGCCGTCAGGGTCATGCGGGAAAAAGCTACGCGGATCGATACCGGCGTCGATCTTCAGGCGGGGGGTATCGTTATCGACACCTGCGGTACCGGCGGCGATTGTTCCGGGACCTTCAACGTGTCGACCACTTCGGCGTTTGTCGTTGCCGGCTGCGGATTCATCGTTGCCAAACACGGTAATCGTTCGGTCTCCAGTGCCTGCGGTTCGGCCGACGTGCTCGAGGCGGCCGGCGTCAAGCTGGACTTGACGCCGGAACAGGTCAGCAGCTGCATCAAGCAGGCGGGAATCGGCTTTCTTTTTGCACCGGCACTGCACGGCGCGATGAAATATGCCATCGGTCCGCGCCGCGAAATCGGTATCAGAACCATTTTCAATATTCTCGGGCCGCTGACCAACCCGGCCGGCGCCAACGTTCAGGTTCTCGGCGTGTTCGCTGAGGAATTGACCGAGCAATTGGCGCTGGTCCTCGGCAAACTCGGCTCCAAACGGGCCCTGGTCGTGCACGGCGAGGGCAATCTCGACGAGTTGACGGTGACCGGCACGACGCTGATCTCCGAGCTCAAGGACGGCATCGTCACCAGCTATCGCATCACCCCGGAGGAGGTCGGCCTGACCCGGGCCCCGCTCGAAGCCCTGCAGGGTGGCCGGGACAGTTCCGAATCGGCGTTGTTGATGAAAGATATTCTGGCCGGCAGGCCCGGACCGCGGCGGGATATGGTTCTGCTTAACAGCGGCGCCGCGTTGCTGGCAGCCGGAGCCGCTGATGATCTGCCGGCGGCAATCGCCGCCGCCGCTGAATGCATCGATTCCGGCAGGGCACATCGTAAATTGCTGGAATTGATCGAAATAAGCAATAGATTTGCTTAAACAATCAAATATTAGCAATAATCAAATAATAATCGATGATTCTCGATCGTATCGTTGCTCGAAAAAAAGAGGAGGTCGCCGCCTTGCACCGCACCGGCGTTGTTTTGCCGCCGTCCTGTCATCACCGGCAGGCCGACGCGCCCCGTGGTTTCCGTGCGGCGCTGCTAGATTATGCGGGGGTGGCGATTATCGCCGAAGTTAAAAAAGCCTCGCCGTCCAAAGGGGTCATCTGCGCCGATTTCGACCCGGTTCGCACGGCGGTCAATTTTCAGAAACAGGGGGCCCAGGCGCTGTCGGTGCTGACCGACGTCGACTTCTTCCAGGGGAGTCTGCTCGCCCTGATGCAGGTCCGGGAAGCGGTGGCTCTGCCGGTGTTGCGCAAAGATTTCATTATTGACCGGCTGCAGATCGATCAGGCTCGCGCCCACGGAGCCGATGCCGTCTTGCTGATCGCAGCAATTCTTGAAATCGAGCAGATCGCCGAGTTCAGGCAGCATGCGGCAGATCTCGGTATGGACAGCCTGATCGAGGTGCACGACGAGCCAGAGATCGACAAGGCGCTGGCGGCCGGCGCCGATCTGATCGGCATCAATAACCGTAATCTCAACGATTTCAGCGTCGATATCGACACCACCTTCCGCCTGCAGCAGCTGATCCCGGCCGGGATCCCGGTAGTTTCCGAATCCGGGCTGAAGACGCCGGCCGACCTCGACGCGCTGGCACGCGCCGGGGTGAGCGCCGCGCTGATCGGCGAAAGCCTGATGCGGGCCGGTACCGGCAGCAGTCTGCTCAGTGAACTGCGGCGCGGCGTCCCAACGCGGTGAGGACCATGCAGCGGATCCGAATCAAGATGTGCGGCACAACCAGGGAGGAAGATGTACGGGCGGCGGTTGCGGTCGGAATCGACGCTCTGGGGTTTATCTTCGTTGCCGCAAGTCCGCGCCGGGTCACCCCACCACAGGCGGCGAAGCTGATCGAGGCGGTGCCGCCGTTTATTACCCGGGTCGGCGTCTTTCGGGACGCCGACGAAGAAGAGATGAAACGCATTGTCGATTATTGCGGGTTGACGCAGGTGCAGCTGCACGGCAATGAGTCACCCGCCGTCTGCCGGCGCCTGCGCTCATGGCGACGGGGGGTCTCGATATGCAAAGCGGTCCGCATCGGTCGGGCTGCCGAGCCCGTCGATTTTCGGGCCTTTCACGACGCGGTCGACAGCTTCCTGCTCGATACCTATGTCAAGGGAGTCGCCGGCGGCACGGGGCGGAGTTTCGACTGGTCGGTCGTTGCGTCACTGGACCTTGGCAAACCGCTTATCATGGCCGGAGGCCTGCATGCCGACAACGTGGTCACAGCCATCGAGTCCCTGCACCCGTATGCCATCGACATCAATTCAGGGGTTGAAGAGGCGCCGGGCCGCAAGGACCACGTTCTGCTGCGGCGCCTGGTAGACAACGTTCGCGGCTTCGAGTCGGCGGAGGGCAATGCCGGCACAGTGTTGCCTTCGGCTGGTTAACGGGCGATGACAAAGGCGTTGCGATAGCCTCGTTTCTCGAGGATCGATCGAGCTTGCTCGGCACCCTGCAGGGTCCTGCCGACAAAGACGTGCACCCGGTAGTAGGTGCTCTTGTGTTCCTGGTATTTCTGGATCAGCGTTTTGTGACCGGCCTCGAGAAAACGATGCTGCAGGCGCAGCGCGTTGTCGGTATTGGCGAACGAGCCGATCTGCACATAGAAATCTCCGGTATAAAACTGCTGGGCCATCTCCATCATCTGTGACTCGTTTTTCTCACCGTCGGCCAATGCACTGATTTTGACCCGCGCAAGCCCCGTGCCGACGATATTGAGTCGTTTGGCCGCCGAATAGCTCAGATCGATGATGCGACCCTTGACAAAGGGACCGCGATCGTTGACCCGGACGATGATCTCCCGGTTGTTTTCCAGATTCTGCACGAGCAGGACGGTGTTCATCGGCAGGGTCTTATGAGCGGCCGTCATCCCATGCATGTCGTAGGTTTCTCCGTTGGAGGTCGGTCGGCCGTGGAAATCGTCACCGTACCAGGAAGCGATCCCGGTCTGATTGAAACCGTAGGCCGACGGAATCGGGTAATAGGTGTGATTGTTGATGCGATAGGGACGCTGCGTCGGATGCAGGGAGGTGGTAGCGTCGGTCGAGGCCGTGGAGACGCAGGCCGGCAGGATGCCGATCAACAGCAGCCATGCGGCGAAAGCCATGGGCAAGAAGAACCTGCCGAGCGCTGGAGTCACGAGTACGATCATCCTGTTGCTTGAAATCGGAGAATGCGCCGATGGTCACGGCGCATGAAATCGATGCATCGCCTCTGCCGTCCCTGCGGCGTAGCAGACGCCCTGTTGTCGGACTGTGCTGGGTGTTTAAAACAATTCACGGCCCGAATCAATCATTTTAGACGGATTTTCGACAGGTGGTGATAATTCCTGGATGTGGAAGCGCCGTAGCCGCTCTTCATAAAAAAAGCCGGCCGGGCCGACGGTGTGGGGTGCGTAGGGACGCAGCAGGCGGGCGTTCGGCCGCGGGCGGAGGTTGTCAAAACGGGGTGTTTCCAAGCGATCGATCCAGGACAGGCGCAGGTCGAGAATCGGCCGCGCCGGAGAGATCCGGCCGTCATCGTCCCTGACGAACAGCGGTTCTTCCCAGCGTCGCTCCAGGTATCCCTTGAGCCAGATGCCGGGCAGGGTGTCGCCCGTGAACTTGTCCGTCATAACCGGGTCCAGCCAGGCGCCGTCGAAATCGATATGGCTCTCGATGATCGTTCTGACTTCGGAGCTGCCGTCGACGCTGAGCCGGAAGAAATCATAGAGATCGTCATGATCGATACGCAGCAGGTGCGTCGTGCCGTCGTTGAATGTCCAGCGGGCATGGCATGCCAGACATCCGGCCGTATCCCGGTAGGCAGCATGGGCCGGATGGCGCAGTTGAGGAACAGGGAAGCTGCGAGCGGTTGCCGCGGAAACGAAAATCGGACCGTCGGCGGTGTCGGTCAGGCCGGCCGGCGATGGGGATCCCCGCTGTTTGCTGTCGTGGCAGGCGGAACAATTCGGGCCGGCGGCGCTTCCCATGACCTGATCCCGGCCATGGCAATCGACGCAGACCAGGCCGGCCCGATGGTGTATGTCCGGTTCCAATTGATGGAACTCAACGCCGTAGGGCGCTGCGGTATCGTCGGCCGACAGGTAGGGGGTCCAATACTCCTCGTTAAAATCGTGCTCGTAGCGGCCGTAATAATCAAAGCCGACATGGTTGCCGTAATGACAGGACAGGCAGGCAGCATCGGCGGGGTGCCGACTGAAATGGTGAAGACCCGTCTCTGCCTGGCGATACGGACCGTGACAGGCGGCGCAGCCGAGTCCCCGATCGATTGCCGGAAACGTGTCGCCGCGCGTATAGACGTGGCAGCGCAGGCAGCGCCGACGCAGCAGGTCATCGACCAGTTCCATCTCGTTTTCCGGCTGGGCCGCGGCGCTAATCCGCAAAGCCGAATGAGGTTCTGACGAGGCGCCAAAGGCATCCCGGACCGCCGAGATATGGCCGATCAGTGTGTAGTGGCTGTTGCCGGCTACCATCTCGACCTCTTTAAGGTGGCAACCGCCGCACCTTTGGCCGGCCTGCTCGGGCCGTCCCGGAGCCACCTCCAGACCGAGATGCGCTTCATCGTGCGTCAGGGCCCGACCATTACCGCCATGACAGGAGGTGCAGTCGAGCCGGTGGTGTTCGTCCATTTCCAGGTCATGACAGGAGAGACAACCGGCGGCTGCCGATACCGTGTCGGTTGTCGCCGGCTGTTCCGGTTCTTCCGAACACCCGGACAGCAGGAACAGTACGATAAGGGAAACCAGCGGCAAGAAGAACAAAGCCGACCCCGCGCTGCGCTGCGGCGACGCGCTCTTATCGGATCCTGCTGTCATGATGCCAGAAAGTGCTGTTCAAGTTCCAGGTACCCGCCGGTAAAGCCGATGCAGTCGCGATAGAAAGCGGCGGAGTCATGGCCGCATGCGGCGTCTTCGAGTTGTTTGATGAACGGAACGAGAAACTCGTTGACCAGAAGAGTTTGACCGGACGTGGTCTCATAGCCGTCTTTCTCGTCCCGGATCAGGGTAGCCAGAAAATCCAAAAGCACTACCAGCGAATCCTCCCCGTCGTGTGCGGGTGCATAGGTTCTGCCGTCGGTATCGACGAAAAATGCCCGTACCGCGGACCGGGTATCCTGATAGATAAGCCCATCGAGATGGACTGATGGCGCCAGACTGAGCGTACCGCTACCGCCGTTGTCGCCGAACAAACGGTCAAATTCCAGTTGCAGGTCCTGCAGGCGATCGACCGTCAAACGGTGTTTGATGAGCAGCACTGCTTCATCGAGTCGAGGGCTGACACAGGTGTTTGCCAGCGCGTAAAAGATCCCGCGCCAGCGGCTTAATCGTTCGGCATCCGGCGGCTCAGCGAAAAAAGACTTGATCAGATCGATAAACCGCAGTCGAACCCTGGTGATGTCTTTGTTGTTCCAGCTATTGTATTCTGTCGTCAACAAGCAGCCTCTTGCTCCGCAATCTTCATACCAGGCGCCTTTGCCGGTTGCTGTCGCAGTCAGCAACAAACGAGGCGAGAGATGATGCCAAGAGCCCCCGGCAGGGGCTGCCCCTGATCCAAAACCTTTTCCATTGTAGCAGATCGGTGAGCAATATTCATCGCCCATCGATCATTGAAACCGGTGGTGGCCGGGGATTGATATTGAATTTTGCCGTTGATCCTGCTATAAACACCGTCAATCAAGCGCCACCGTAGCTCAGTTGGTAGAGCAGTTGATTTGTAATCATCAGGTCAGCGGTTCGACTCCGCTCGGTGGCTCCAGGGAAATCAAGGGTTTAGAGGATAGCCTCTAAGCCCTTTTTTTTGTTATGTAAAAATTATGTAAATTATCGGGCATGTTCTTTTTTTATCGTGTCAGAAAACTGATCATACCCATAGCTATCGTTTCTTCTTTTTATGGGTGAAGAAAAACCTCGCGCTGACGATGGCCTCGTTCAACCTTGCCGAAACCTTGGCCCTTTTTATAGTAGCGTAGATAAAATACCACGCTGGGGCACACCTGACCACCTGGGTTAAACTTAGCCAATGGTGGTTTTTCCGGGTGCGGCCCGACGCTGATTGTCAATTCCAGCTAGTACAAATGGCGTTTTGAAAATAGACATGCTGTCGGCTGCCGCCCCGACTGGCAAATCCATAACCCCATTGTTCGCCATAGCTGGCACGGTTGATTTTCACGAAACCGTCCTTGGCAAGCATAACCTCGGTTTTTGTCATTCCGACAGCGATGCGCCCCTGGTCGATGAGATCCCAACGGTACTCAGGGTGACTGGCTCTCATCTCGTTTTTGATTCTCGCATGATGCCCTGCGGAACGGCAATGTTCGGTTGGCTCAGGTCAGACAGTAACTGCGCGTCGCTCGCCGTGTTGATATTCGATACGCCACCGGCGCAACCGGCCAACAGGGCAGGAGTAAAGATATAGTAGACATCTCAGGTTGGGGTGCTGTCGGACCTAGGAGAGGTGTTCTTTGGTAAGGTAAAGTCAGCGGTTACTCCATTTCCGCAGTTCTCTTTAAATAATCAGATCGACATACAGAGGGGAATAGACTTAAATTGAAGTTCTGGCAGGACACTCAGACTTTTGATGTGCCAATCTTAAAGCTACGTTACTGGAAAGAGGGCTGGGATAACAAAAATCGCGTTACCCGTTACAAAAATTCTGTAACGTGTTTACTTGAACACAAATGGTGCAAGACTAGGAATCGTGCGCGATTCCGATGTGTTAGTGGGGGCAGTGGGGTTCGCCGACAGCCGAGTATCACCGATGATGTCCCGCATTGAATTCCAGAGTGCTGATGTCCGTGTATCGTTCTTCAATGTCCTCTGCTGTGCTGGCCGCATTTTCTCAATAAGTGTAAGATGTTATGTACTATATGTAGTCTATGCAGCCAGGATGTACAGTGATTTTGGTATTTCGATTAAAATTTTAATGGAAGCGGTGGGATTCTTGATTTCCCGGTTGCCTAACGCACCTCATTCTTGCATGATGCTACAAACCGATATGTATGTTCTATATCCCTTCAACTATTGTTATCAGAGGAATTATGAATCCATTCACGCAGCTTATAACTGCTAAAGCTCAAATCATGTTCGGTCAAATCGAACAATCAAAAAGCATCACTCATAGAGCGACAAAAGGTAGTTTACGAGAAGCATATATTCGCAGCTTTTTAACCGAGATTGTTCCTAAAAATGCAGAGCTACTAGGCGGCTTCATTACAGATGCATTTGGTACTATCACACCACAAATAGATCTTATCGGTACTGAAGAATCTTTACCGTTGATAAAGCTTGACCAGGGTACATGTGTTGCTCCCGTTGAAGCAGTGAGATTTTGGATTGAAGTAAAGTCAATCTTACAGACTCCGCATATTGACGAAATCAAGGAAAGGCTCGTGAGCATCGATAATATGATATGGCATTTATTAAATGGCAACAATCCCATAGGTTTCAAGGGTCAATTTCAACCTCCTGCATTCGTTGTTGCATTTGACTGCGATGTTGCAAAACAAACTCTAGAAAGCTGGTTAGTTAATAATAAATTCTTGATCGCGATAGTTGTCATTGGGAAATATGCTTTATGGCGAATTGACGGTTCTGTGGGTAGAACTGAAACAATAGACAACAAGGGACATAATGAGGAGTTACTATTCCTTGCTGCCAAATTGCATCAAATCTTTGTGCTGACATCTAGAATTTTGGAGTTTTTCAGAGAAAACATTTCACGACTACCTTCACAGCCGACTGCTGCAGACTTACAGAACCTATACAAAGGACAAAAATTGGACATGGTTCATTTCGGCCTGCAAACGTACTTTGAGTCAGACAAGTTAGACAAGAATGGTAAATCAATACTGTAGACATCAGCCCTCAAATGAACCCGATGGCGAAAATGCACCAAATTAGCTTCTGAAGTCCCCCTAGATGAGCCTATTTTTTTACATCTCTCCGCTTCTCCTGAGTATCTTTTTCATAAAACGCCTTTCGCAATCCTCCAGGGGTGTTTAGCCGTTACGAGCAAAACGCCTAACCTTTTCTTGGCAATAGCAATCTCATTTACATGACTTGTACTTAATATGTTACTTGTATCTAGAAAAATAGACCATACTCAAAGCCTAACAACAAAAAGAAAACTTCAGATTTAACCTTATCCATGAACATATTTACCTCAATCGGGAGAGGGCATAGTTGAGCTTCTTCCTGAGCCGGTAGATTTTCCCACGCGGAGAATAGAAGCAAAGATTTCTATTTCATTGCCCACATTGTAGCATTATTGTATATATGAGCAGATATTCATATAAGCTGCTTCGCAAGTTCAGGCTGCTGTCAAATACTTGAATTTACATAAAAATGTGTAGTTGAG
Source organism: uncultured Desulfofustis sp. (assembly GCA_964433645.1). Taxonomy (GTDB): domain Bacteria; phylum Desulfobacterota; class Desulfobulbia; order Desulfobulbales; family Desulfocapsaceae; genus Desulfofustis. Next base: position 7,664 of record CAYSSK010000008.1, on the reverse strand, counting down.
AATAATAATTGGAGTAAGTAATGAAAAGTACTCGATCCTTCTCCACCAGAAGCTTGCAGAACCAACTACCCCGGGATTCCTGTTGTGCTCCAGTTGCCGCTTCCAAGGGGACGGTGAGCGGAGAATTTCCTGATTGGCGATCTCGTCCCTCCGTAAATCAGGAGAGTGACAAGACAAGAAAGAGTCAAAAAAATGAAGGCTTACGCAAAGAGGTGTATCGAATTTTTGGGATGGACTGCGGAGATTGCGCGGCAAAGCTGGAGCGAAGGCTTGCCGCCATGCCGGAAGTTCGTTCGATAGCCGTCAGTTTTGCCGTTGGCAAGCTGACTATCGCGCACGCCCTGGCGGAATCCGAAATCGTACGCCTGGTGCAACAGGCTGGATTTGAGGCGGTGAAGGAACAAAAGACGGGACGGCGATTGGCTCAAAAAATACCCTGGTGGCAGAACACACGTACTCTTGCCACCTTCGCTTCCGGCATACTGCTGGCGGTTGCAACCGTCATGAGTTGGACGGCTACAGCGGCTGGATATACCGATTACCTCTTTGGCCTTGCAGCCATCATCGGGGGTTTCCACGCTGCAAGAAGCGGCCTCTACGGCCTCAGAGCATTGTCGTTTGACATGAATGTTCTTATGACTGCGGCTGTTCTCGGCGCTGCAGCCATCGGTGAGTGGCATGAGGGAGCCATGGTCGCCTTCCTCTTCTCCCTGGGGAACACCCTGCAAAACTATACCCTGGATAAAACACGAAACTCCATCCGTGCGTTGATGGAACTCGCCCCACTCGAAGCGACGGTGAAAAGGGGGCTAGAGGAAGTACGTCTGCCCGTAGAGGATATTGCAGTGGGGGAGGTCATCATTGTCAAGCCTGGAGAGCGGATCGCCATGGACGGAGTAATTCGGAACGGCGCTTCAGCTATAAACGAGGCGACCATCACCGGCGAGTCTATTTTCGCCGAGAAAACCGAAGGCGACACGGTATATGCCGGAACATTGCTTGAACATGGTGCCCTGGAAATTGCTGTTACCAAAAGTGCCGATGATTCGACGCTTGCCAGGATAACTCACCTCGTCGAGGAGGCGCAGGCCGGAAAGGCGCCTTCCCAGCAGTTCGTCGATGTTTTCGCAAAGTATTACTCCCCTCTTGTGCTCATAGCAGCCGCGGGAGTTATGTTCATTCCCTGGTTGTTTTTTGCAGAGCCTTTTTCCCCATGGTTCTACAATGGGTTGGTGTTGCTGGTGATATCCTGTCCTTGCGCCCTCGTCATCTCGACTCCGGTATCTATTGTCGCCGCCATTGGCAACGCCTCCCGGCACGGTGTTCTGATAAAGGGCGGTGCCTATCTGGAACAGATGGGCAGTATCAGAGCCATTGCCTTCGATAAGACCGGGACGCTGACTCAGGGTCGGCCGGAGGTTACCGATGTTGTCATCGGAGCCGGCTCCACAGAGACAGAACTGCTCAGCAAGGCCGCCGCCGTTGAAAAGTGGTCAGAACATCCGCTGGCAAAAGCCATAGTCGAGAGGGCCGAAGGAATCGGACTCCCAGCCTCGGCGCATTTCAAAGCCTTGGTCGGGCGTGGCGCCCGAGCCGAAATTGACGGGACAGCAGTTTTCATCGGCAATCTCCGCCTCTTCGAGGAATTGGCCATTGATATCAATGAATTTCAAGAGACGGTTCGCACCCTGGAGCAGGATGGCAAGACCGTGATGCTACTGGGTGAGGACGATCGGATCCTCGGATTGGTCGCAGTAGCCGATGCCATTCGGGAAGATAGCAGAGATGCGGTTCAAGAACTCCATAAGGCGGGAATGAAGCATGTCACGATGCTGACCGGTGACAACAATAGGGTCGCCGGTGCCATCGCCGGCAAGGTGAAACTCGATACGTTTTACAGTGACCTGCTGCCTGAGGATAAAGTTACAGCGGTCAAGAAGATCGCCGAACAATTCGGTAGGGTTGTCATGGTAGGCGATGGAGTGAATGATGCCCCCGCCCTGGCAACCGCCTCGGTTGGAGTAGCCATGGGAGTCGCCGGATCGGATGTGGCGCTTGAAACCGCCGATATCGCGTTGATGACCGATGACTTGAGCAAGCTCTCTTATCTTATACGGTTGAGTCGTAAAACCGTGGCTGTTATACGTCAGAATATCGGATTCTCGATCTTTGTGAAGATCATTTTTTTGCTAGCCATGGGCCTCGGAATGAGCAGCCTCTGGCTGGCCGTCTTTGCCGATATGGGCGCATCCTTGCTGGTGACCCTAAATGGCATGCGTCTGATGCGGCAGGCATGATCACGCTTCGACCTTCTACAAGGCAACGGCAGCTTTGCGGGTGCAGGGAAAAAATAGGCTACCAGGAGAGCATGATGTCGCGTCCCTGGACCTTGGCCAATTCTTCCTGGCATTGCTGAAACCGGTAACCGACAACTTTGATCAGATAAGAGGTTACCTGGTAGCCCATTGCCGGATCCTGTTCAAACGCCTCCAGCAGATCCTCACGGCCCAGCTTGATGACAGAACAGCTCCGGCTGACACAATAGGCGGAAAGCATCATTTTGTAAGGCGGAATAAAGCATGACCAGCCGAGGACTCTTTTTCTGTCTTCCTGCGCTACGAATGATGAGATGGTATTTTCCGCGGAGGACGTTCTGTTTCCCGGAAGTTCAAAACGAAGATCGACCTGTCCTTCAGTGACGATCCACATGTGCTCTGCCGGGTCGCCCTCCTTGAACAAACGGTCGTCGCGCTTGTATGATTCCGATGAGCATAAAGCGCTGAGTGTTTCCAGTTGCTGATCACTCAATGCCTTGAATACCGAAACAGTATCTAACTCCTTGAGCCAAACCATATTTTCTCCCGAGCAAATGCATCTCTAAGCAAAAATGAGGCGATAAACCTTCGACCGGCAGGTGATTGACCACATGATACTCAGCGTGATTCAGTTTACAGGCAACCTATGGAGCGTCCACATTATAACATAGCCGACAACAACTCAAGCATCTCTTGGATTCATAGACGGCATCCCGTTCGGATATTGTCAGGTCCACCTCGTCAAACGTTCGAATACGCTCTGCTATGTCTCGTTCCGCGAGCCCTATCCGGCCGATGTGCTTGACGCCGGGCACGGAGGTAAATATCGATTCGGGGATGGGTTTGTTCAGCAGTGCGTCATGGTATGGGACAACCGGTTCTCCCTTCAAGAAGAGATCGATGGAGCGCGCTGCTTTCCTGCCGCCGCCGATCGCATCGACCACCAATGCCGGCCCGGTTGCCGCATCACCCGCGGCAAAAATGTAGGGAACATTGGTCTGGTGCGTTGACGGTTCCACTTCAAACGTGTCCCACCGACTGATGTTCAGGTCGTCAAGCCGGTTTCCTCGGCCGCGAAACGAAAGCTGTGGTGACTGGCCAATGGCGGTGATAACCGTATCGACGGCGAGGATTTGTTCCGACCCCTCGACAGGAACCGGGCGACGGCGCCCGCTTGCGTCCGGTTTGCCCAGCTCCATGGTCACATATTCCAGACCTGCCACCCGCTTTTCTTCGGTGGCAATGATCTTTTGGGGAGCCGCAAGAAAAACAAACTCAACTCCCTCATGCTCGGCGGCAACAATTTCATCTTCATTGGCCGGCATCTCTTTTCTGGTCCGCCTGTAGACCAGGTACACTTTCTCCAGCCCGCTGCGAATCAGGGTTCGGCAACAATCGATGGCCGTATTGCCGCCGCCGATTACCGCAGCGCGCCGACCGATTGCTGGAGGCTGACTGCTGCCCACCCGAGACAAGAAGTCTATCCCGGTCATACAGCCGGAAAAATCTTCGCCGGGAATATTGAGCTGGTAATCGTTCCAGGCCCCGACACTGAAAAAGACGGCGTCAAATCCGGCGGCGATCAAGGAGCAGAAATCGAAGTCAAGGCCCAGTCTGACATTGGTATGGCTCTCGATTCCCAGTTTCAGGATTCCTTCGATTTCCCAGTCCAATATTTTTTTGGGGAGACGATACTCGGGGATACCGTACCTGAGCATGCCGCCGAGTTTCGGCATCGCTTCAAAAATCTCGGGACGATGGCCGGCCCGCCGCAAGAAGTACGCGCAGCTGATACCTGCGGGACCGCCGCCGATGATGGCGATACGTTTGCCGGTATCGGGGCTGCAGGAAATGGGCAAACGGCGCCCGGAATTCATTTCGTAATCGGCGACAAATCGTTTGAGTTGGTTGATGGACACCGCTTCATCTTCTATGCCACGGCGGCAGAGCGACTCGCACGGGTGGGGGCACACCCTGCCGCAGGCAAGCGGCATCGGGTTTTTCTCTCTGATCGTTGACAGCGCCTCTTCGTAGCGATTATTTCTGATGTGCTCGATATAGCGGGGGATATCAATTTCAGCGGGGCATCCTTGGGAACAGGGAGCAAGCGGATCGCCGACGGAGCTCAGGTGAAACAGGCGCTGGGTCATGGTGCGCACTTCCAGGATGGTTTTCGGGCATGCCGTTTCGCAGGCTCCGCACCCCACGCACTTGTCCCGATCAACGTGCGGGTAACCGTCGTCTCCCATATGAATGGCAGCAAAGCCACAGGCCTTGATGCAGTCGCCAAAACCGAGACAGCCGATGGTGCAGTCACGCTCGCCGCCGTAAAGGGAGGCGGCCGCACTGCACGACCAGATGCCGCTGTAGATGAATCGATCGGATGCCCGGGTGCCGCCGCTGCAGTTGTTGTAGGAGGCGGGGGGTTCGGGTGGTCCGGCCTGAGCCCCGGTAATTGCCGCTATTTCCTGGATGTTGTCTTCGTCGATGAGTATGCAGGCGTTTGCCGGAGCAATCATGTTGACGATTGCCTCGGCTGCCGCCGAACAGCCGGCGTAACCGCAGCCTCCGCAATTGGCGCCGGCGAGCAGATTCTCGACCTTGGCAATCCGGGGATCTTCGTAGACGTAGAAGATTTTCGAGGCATAGCTGAGAGCTATGCCGGCGATACTGCCGATGGAGAAGGTAAAAAGAATTGATTCAAACATAGCAGCCTTTTCTTCAGACCATTCCTTTGAAAGCAAAAAAAGACAATGAAATAAAACCGGCGGTGATCAGCGCGATGGACGTTCCCTGCAGGGGTTTCGGTACTCGCGCCAACAGGATCCTCTCTCTGACTCCGGCAAAGAGGATCAAGGCAAGGCCGAAGCCGACCGCATAAAACAGCGAAGCGGATACCGCTTCAGGAAAACTGAACTCCTTGTCAATGTTAATCACGCAAATGCCAAGTACCGCACAATTCGTAGTGATCAGTGGCAAAAAAATGCCGAGCCCGGAGTAAAGCACCGGTATCTTTTTTTTCAGAAACATCTCCACAAACTGCACAAGTGAGGCGATGATCAGGATGAACGAGAACGTCCGGAGAAAGACCAGATCGAACCTGATCAGGACTTGATGATAAATGATCCACGTGATCGTGCCCGCCAGCACCGTGACGAAAATAACGGCGCCGGCCATGCCGACGGCGGTTTCCATCTTTTTTGAGGTTCCCAGAAAGGGGCAGTTTCCGAGAAATTGGGCAAGCAGGATATTGTTGACGAAAATACAACTGATAATAAGCTCAAAATATCCCATGAGGTCTCCTGTTTGCTGACGATCGTCTCGTTTCCGTGATAGCTGCCCGGCCCAAGGAGATTGATGCCGTCTATTTTCCTATTATGTTGATAATGCAGAGCATCAGGCCGAGGCAGACAAAAGCTCCGGGTGCCTGAGTCGCGAATGACCACGGTTGAAAAGACGGCATAACGCTCATGATGCTGTAGGAGAGGTCTCCCCAGATCGTCACTGAGCCGTTACCCAGCAACTCTCTGAGAGAACCGAGCATGCTCAGGGAAAGCGTAAAGCCGATACCGATGCCAAGGCCGTCGGCCAGGGACAACGAGACCCTGTTTTTGTAGGCGAACGCTTCGGCCCGCCCCAAAACAATGCAGTTAACGACGATGAGTGGGATAAAGACGCCGAGCTTCAGGTAGAGCGGGTAGGTATAGGCCTGCATCAGCAACTCGACAATGGTGACGAAAGAGGCGATAATAATGACGAAGCAGGCTATTCTGACCCGTGGCGGGATAATATTCCTCAGCAGTGAGACGAGCAGATTTGAACCGCACAGCACGAAGGTCGTGGCGATCCCCATCCCGAGCCCGTTTTCCATTGTCGTCGTCACGCCGAGGACCGGACATAACCCCAGGACCAGCCTGAAAGGAGGAAGATCTTTCCAGAGCCCTTTGGTAAATTCCTGCGTCAGTGTCCTCGCCACGATACCCTCCTTCGCTCCACGTTATTCAATATTTTGCTTCAGACGAGGCTTCAAAGTCTGATATCGTTCGAGCGATTTGCCAATCGCTTCAGTTACCGCCCGGGAGGTCATCGTCGCACCGCTGATGGCATCGATCTTCCCGCCGTCCTGGGTAACTGCCAGCGTGGCTGATACCGGTAATCCTTTGAACTGAGAAACGAACGCCTGATCTTCCTTGGCCTTTGCTCCCAATCCCGGTGTTTCACTGTGTACCGTGACTGCCGCGCCGAGAACGGTGTCGCTTTCCAGGTCAATACCGACCATAACGCCGATTTCACCACCATATCCTGTAGCGAATTCCTCGAAAGCAACGGCGTCGGCGCCCGAGTCGTAGGAACCGAAAAAAAAGGTCTTTTCCTCGTCGCCAAGCGGAAGATTGATAGCGTCTTCAAGGGGATTGTTGGTGGTATCGGCCATGATTGTTTTGATTGCGGGGCCTTTGACAAACTCCAATTGTTGAGCCGTGATTCGATCTGCCGTGCCCGTGTGGACAGCTGCCAGCACCCCCCCGGCAATCGTTGCCAGTCCGGTCAGAACGATAGTCATCCGCACCATCTCATTCATAGTGCCTGCCTCGTTTTTTTGATCACCTTGATGTGGTCCAATAACGGATTGACGAGATTGATCAGGAGAATGGCGTATGGTACCGCGTTCACGTGGATTCCTATAGTGCGGATCATGACAGTGAGAATCCCTCCCAGCAATCCATAGAGGATCATCGGCACGAAATTTACCGGGGACGAAGAATCTTCGGTGGCAAGGAAAAAGGCACCGATCAATGAATAGCCGGTTACCAGATGAAAACCGGGTCCGGCATAAAGATCCGGGTTGAGGAGCCGGAAGACGGTCGCGGACAGGAAAATCCCGGCAAGAAAAGACACGGAGATTTCCCAGCGAATAAAACCTTTTATTATCAGATAAATACCGCCAATGAGCAAGCCGATGCCACATGTGGAGCCGATGCCGCCGGGCTGATTTCCAAGCAATAACCCCCACAGTGAGAGAGAATCAACCGCTCTGGAGCCGAAGGCTTTGGCTAATGTTATCGGATAGATCGGATTGAATTCAAATTGATAGTCCAGCAGGGCACGGTTAAAATCAAAGTAATCGCCCCAGGAAACCATCAGGATGGTCATGGCGAGAGCGATGGGGTTGAACGGGTTGGCACCGAGGCCGCCGAAAATCTCTTTACCGATGACGACGGCAAAAAACGTCCCGCAGACGACCACCCACCAAGGCGTGGTTGCCGGCAGCATCATGGCGAGCAGAAGGCCGATCAGAGCGGAACTGCCGTTGCCTACGGTGATTTTCCGCCTGGCGATACTATTGAAAAG